>JBAVJR010000316.1:0-14571 GCA_049687855.1 Steroidobacteraceae bacterium
AAGGACAGGAAGGATAGGAAGGACAGGAAGGTCCGGAAGGCCCGGAAGGCCCGGAAGGTCCGGAAGGTCCGGAAGGCCCGGAAGGTCCGGAAGGCCCGGAAGGCTAGGAAGGGCCGAACCAGACTTCCTGAACTTCCTATCCTTCCTCCCCTTCCGGGCCTTCCGGGCCTTCCCCTACTTCCTCTCCGTCTGCTTCGCCACGGCCTCGGCGCGCGCTTTCACGGCTTCGGCATCGCCGAGGTAGCGGCTGGACCGCGGCTTCAGCTGCGCGTCGAGCGTGTACAGCAGCGGCACGCCCGTCGGGATGTTGAGTTCGACGATGTCCGCATCCGACATCTGGTCGAGCATCTTCACGATCGCGCGCAGGCTGTTGCCATGCGCGGCAACCAGCACGTTGCGGCCCGCCAGCAGTTCCGGCGCGATGCGCGCGTTCCAGAACGGCAGCACGCGCGCGAGCGTGTCCTTCAGCGATTCGGCGGACGGCAGCTCGCCGGCAGGCACGCCGGCGTAGCGGCGGTCGAAACGCGGATGGCCCGGATCGGTCTGCGGCAGCGGGGGAGGCGGAATGTCGTAGCTGCGGCGCCAGATCTTCACCTGGTCCGCACCGTGCTTTTCGACCGTCTGCGCCTTGTTGAGCCCCTGCAACGAGCCGTAGTGCCGCTCGTTCAGCCGCCACGTGCGCTCGACCGGCAGCCACATCATGTCCATCTCGTCGAGCACCATCCATAGTGTGCGGATGGCACGTTTCAGCACGGAAGTGAACGCGATGTCGAAAGCGATGCCTTCGGCCTTGAGCAGTCGCCCGGCCTCCTGCGCTTCCTGCCGGCCCTGTTCCGACAGGTCGATGTCGACCCAGCCGGTGAAGAGGTTCTCGAGGTTCCAGATGCTCTGGCCGTGGCGCAGGAGCAGAAGTTTGCCGGTGCTCATTTCAGGTCAGCCTCGTGAGTTGAGATGCGTGAAGTGTTGATCGATGCCGCGGGCGCAACGCGTGCGGCCGCTGCGGACGGTTTCCTGCCAGCGCTCCTGGTTCGCGCGCACGGCAGCGCGCGAGGCGGGCCGGTGCGCGAGGTGCCAGGCGATCGCCGCAAAGACCAGCGTCTGGCGGCGGATGCCCGCGTTCGCGAGCCGCGCGCAGAGCTCCTTGTCCTCCGAGCCCCAGCCCGCAAAGTCTTCGTCGAAGCCGTTTGCCTGCAGCAGGTCCGCGCGCCAGAACGCCTGGTTGCACGACTTGACGGCGACGAATGCATTGGCGGCCCGACCGAGCCTGGCCGTGAGCCGGGGCGCATGCAGCGCGTACGGACGACGCCTGAGGTCGACGCCTGCCGTCCACGGCGACGGCACGCACCCACCGCTCAGCAGCCGCTGAGTGGCGGCCTCGTCGAGCGGAATGCGCACGCCCTGTGTCCAGTGACCCGGTCTGGCAGCGCGCACGTGGTCCGCCACGAAATGCGGATGCAGCACCATGTCGCCGTCGAGCAGCAGCGTGTAGTCGCCGGTGCAGTGCGCGATCGCCATGTTGCGCACCCGGCCGGCGCGAAAACCGGCGTGCTCCTGGCGTACGAAATCGACCCTCGACGGCAAGCGCTCCCTGAACGCCTCCACCATGGTGGCCACCGCCGGGCCTGACCCGTCGTCCGCCACGATGATCTCGTCCGGCGCGAGGGTCTGTGCCGCGACGCTGGCCAGCACTCGCTCGAGCGCCCCTGGCCGCTCGTAAGTGACGATGACGAGGCTCGTGCGCATCAGGCCTCGGCTGTGGCGACGCGACGCACGGCCTGCAACGCCACCGAGAGCGATGCGAAATCGATCTCGGTGGTCTGTGCGCGGATGTCGTTGACCACGGCCCGGGCATGCTCTGCGGATGCCTTGTTCCGCACCAGCCACCTGTCGAGCGACTTGACCGGATCCTTCTCCCGCGACGACTCGAGCACCCCCTGCGCGAGGCTGCGGTGCACTTCGAACAGCGCCTCGCGCAGGCTGCCGCGCGCCACTGCGTGCCAGTGACCCTCCGCGTCCAGACCTTCGATGCGCGTGCGCAGCCAGTCGAGCCTGAAATGCCCGCCGATGGCGAAGTAGGCTTTGGCCGCCGCATCGACCGTGAGCTTGCGCGACTCGGCGAGTTCGACGATGTCAGGGCTGCTGTGCAGGGCATTGCAGGCCGCGATCCGGCGCGACAGGTCGGCTGGCACGCCGGCCTGCGCGAGTTCCGCGTGACGGGCTTCGTAGGACGCTCGCGCAGCGCCGTCCAGCCACTGCACCGGCGCGCGCGTGAGCTCCTGAATGCCCGGCCGCAGGCGCGCCACCTGCTGTTCGATCCCGAGCGCCGAGCGGTGGCGCTGGATCAGCCAATAGGTCGCCTGCCGGATCAGGCCAATGGTGTCGTGCACCATGCCGTACTGCAGGGTCGCAGGCGCCTTGTTGTCGAGTCGCTCGATCGCAGTCCAGAGTTCGCGCACCTCGAACACTTCGCGCGCGATCGAATAGGCGCGCGCCACCGTGGCGGCGTCGGCTCCGGTGTCCTGCTGGGTGCGTGCGACGAAGGTTGGCCCCATGCGATTGACGATGCTGTTGGTCGTCGCGGTGACGATGATCTCGCGCTTCAGTCGGTGCTCGTCCAGCAACTTGCCGTAGCGCTGCGCGAGCCGCGGCGGGAAGTACCGGTCGAGTTCCAGGCTGAGGTACGGATCCTCCGGCACGTCCGACTGGATCAACTGCGCACTGAGCGCAATCTTCGCGTAGCTCAGCAGCATCGCGATTTCCGGCCGCACCAGCCCCAGGCCTACGCGTCGACGGTCTTCGATTTCCTCCGTACTCGGCAGGTACTCGAGCGCACGGTCCAGCACGCCGTCGAGTTCGAGCGAACGGATGAAGTGCGCATGCTCGCCGAGGCGCTCCGGCGCGCTCGCCTGCAGCAGGCTGATCGCCTGGCTCTGCAGGTAATTATCTCGCAGTACGAGCTGGCCGACGTCGTCCGTCATCGACTCAAGCAGGCGGTTGCGCTCCGGCGTGGTGAGCCGCGTGCGCTCCTGCACCGTCTTCAGCAGGATCTTGATGTTGACCTCGTGGTCGGAGCAGTCGACGCCGCCCGAGTTGTCGACGAAGTCCGTGTTCATGCGGCCGCCGCGTAGCGAGTACTCGATGCGGCCGAGCTGCGAGAACCCGAGGTTGCCGCCTTCGCCCACCACCTTGCAGCGCAGCTCGCGGCCGTCGACGCGCACGCCGTCGTTCGTCCGGTCGCCGACGGCGGAGTTCGCCTCCCACGATGCCTTGACGTACGTGCCGATGCCGCCGTTCCAGAGCAGGTCGACCGGCAGCTTGAGGATCGCACGGATGATTTCCGGCGGCGTGGCCTTGGGCGCCTCGATGCCGAGCAGTGTCCGCGCCTGGGGCGTGAGGGCGATTTCCTTCGCATTGCGTGGAAATACGCCGCCGCCCCTGGAGATCAGCTTAGTGTCGTAATCGCTCCAGGACGAACGCGGCAGGTTGAAGAGACGCTCGCGCTCCCGGAGGCTGCGGGCCGTATCGGGTTCCGGGTCGAGGAAGATGTGCTGGTGGTTGAATGCCGCCACCAGGCGGATGTGCGGTGACAGCAGCAAGCCGTTGCCGAACACGTCCCCGGCCATGTCGCCAATGCCGGCGACGGTGAAATCCTGCGACTGCGTGTCGATGTCCAGCTCGCGGAAGTGCCGCTTGACGCACTCCCAGGCACCTTTCGCGGTGATTCCCATCTTCTTGTGGTCGTAACCTGCGGAGCCGCCCGATGCGAACGCGTCACCGAGCCAGAAGCCGTACTCGGCCGAGAGTGCATTCGCCGTGTCGGAGAATGTCGCGGTGCCTTTGTCGGCGGCCACGACGAGGTAGGGATCGTCGGCGTCGTAACGCACCGTGCGTTCTGGCGGTATGACCTTGTCGCCGTGCACGTTGTCGGTGATGTCGAGCAGCGCACGGATGAAGGTCCGGTAGCACTCGGTGCCCTCGCGCAGCACGTCTTCGCGCGTGGCGCCGGCAGGCATCTGCTTCGGCACGAAACCGCCCTTCGCTCCGACCGGCACGATCAGCGTGTTCTTGACGTTCTGCGCCTTCATCAGGCCGAGGACTTCGGTGCGGAAGTCCTCGCGCCGGTCGGACCAGCGCAGGCCACCACGCGCGACCTTGCCCATGCGCAGGTGCACGCCTTCGACGCGTGGCGAGTACACCCAGATCTCGAACATCGGGCGCGGCTTCGGCAGTTCGGGCAGCATCTTGGGGTCGAGTTTCAGCGACAGGTAGGGCTTCGGCTTGCCGTCGGCTCCGCGCTGGTAATGGTTGGTGCGCAGCGTTGCCATGATCACTGCGAGGAAGGAGCGCAGGATGCGGTCGTCGTCGGGACTCGTGACCTGCTCGAGCGCGTCGTCGATGTCTTCGGCAAGAGCTCTTACCTGCGCAGCACGCGTCGCGGGCTTCAGGTCGGGGTCGAAGCGCGATTCGAAGGTCCAGGCAAGGCGGGCCGCGATCGGCGGATTGCGGGCGAGCACCGCTTCCATGTAGCGCTGGCTGAAGGGTATGCCGGTCTGCAGCAGGTAACGGCAGACGGCACGCAGGATCAGCGCCTGCGTCCAGTCGAGACCGGCGGCCAGTATGAGCCGGTTGAAGCCGTCACTTTCGGCCTGGCCGTGATGCACGGCGAAGAACGCCTGCTCGAAGCGGCGCCCCTCCAGTTCCGGATCCAGCGTGCGGCCCCCCGCATGCTTGACCTCGATGTCCTGGATCCAGAGCGTCGAGCCGTCCGTCGGTGCCACGCGGTAAGGACGCTCGTTCAGGATGCGCAGGTCGAAATTTTCGAGCAGCGGCAGGATGTCGGACATCGCAACGGGCTCGCCGCGGCGATAAAGACGCAGGTGGAGCGCACCGCTGGCGGGGTCGCCGGGACGCAGTTCCATCCCGAGTGCCGTCGGGCTGGCGTCCAGTGCCGCGAGTTCCTGCAGGTCGCGAATGGCCTCGGCCGGCGGCACATCTTCCTCGTACGCGATGGGGAACGAGTCCTCGAAGCGTCCGGCCAGTTGATCGGCCGTTTCCGGCGGCAAGCGCGCGTGCAGTTCGTCGCGCAGGTGGTCGGTCCACGTCCGCATCGCAGCGGTGATGCGCTGCTCGATCCGTTCGGCGTCGGCCACTACGCTGCGGGCAGGGTCCGTCCGCACGAGAATGTGGAGCCGTGCGAGGGTCGATTCGGAAATCTGCACCTGCGACTCGAGGGCCACGCCCGCGAGTTCCTCGAGCAGGATGCGCTCGATGCGTTCGCGGACCTGGGTGTTGTAGTGGTCACGCGGAACGTACAGCAGGCACGAGAAGAAACGCTGGTACGGGTCGCGCCGCGCGAACAGGCGGACGCGCTGGCGTTCGTACATGTTGACGATGCCGCGCGTCGTCCGCACCAGTTCCGGCACGGTCGCCTGGAACAGTTCATCGCGCGGGAACGTCTCGAGCACCTGCATCAGCGCCTTGCCGTCGTGGCTCGTCGGCGACACGCCGATATGGGCCACCACGCGCTGCACCTTGTGGCGCAGCAGGGGAATCTCGCGCGGGCTGGTGCTGTAGGTGCTCGACGTGAACAAGCCGATGAAGCGTCGCTCGCCGATGACGCGGCCGCCCTTGTCGAACGTCTTGATGCCGACGTAATCGAGGTAGGTCGCGCGATGCACGGTGGCGACCGAATTGGCCTTCGTGACGATCAGCAGGGCGACCTCACGCGCCTTGCGCCGCAGTTCGCCGCTGAGAAGCGTCGGCTTCGGCTGCGGGCGACCCGCGCCGGTGCGCAACAGGCCAAGGCCCGACCGCGGCACCGGCACCAGCAGATCCATCGAGCGCTCGCGCTCGAGCCTGTATTCGCGGTAGCCGAGGAAGGTGAAGTGGTTGTCGGCCAGCCATTCGAGGAACTCGACCGCCTCCTTTTCTTCGCGGCGGGGAATGGCGGGCACGCCGGCATTCACCTCCCTGGCGATATCGAGGGCCCGCTGACGGATGGCCGGCCAGTCGGTGACCGCAAGCCGCACGTCGTCCAGCGTGCGGAGGATATTCAGTCGCAGTGCTTCGTGCCGCGCCGTATCGCCGATCCGCGGCACCGCCACGTGCTGCCAGGATTCCATGGTGCCGAGGGTGGCTTCACGCTCCTCCATGCTCCGCAACTTGCCACGCCGGTCCCGGGCGATGCGCAGCACGGGGTGGATCATCAACTGGATCGGCAGGCGGGAGTCGCCGAGCACGACGGCCAGCGAGTCCACGAGGAACGGCATGTCCTCGGTCACGACCTCGACGATCGTGTGCGGCGATTCCCAGCCGTCACGTTGCAGCTGCGGGTTGAAGACGCGCACCTTGGGTTCGCCGGCACGACGCACGGTGCCGAACCCGACGTGTCCGGCGGCCGATGCTGCGAACGCTGCCGCATTGCGCAGCCGCAGGTCTTCCTCGCCGACGCCGTGGTAGTAGGCCTGCACGAATGCGGGCAGAGGCAGCGGAACCCCGCGGGCCTTGCGCGCGAACTTCGCGATGTCGTCGATCAGGTGCTGTCGGGCAGCGGGGATCGTTCCTGGCATGGCGGGGCGTCCTTGGTGAGTCGTTCTTCTGTGATCATCGGGCCGGGTCGCGACGTGTCGACAGGCGTCGCGCCCTGGGACCGCGTGCCGCTTTCTTCGGCGCGTGCAGGTCGACGGAGAGTGTTTCAGCACGCTGCGTGAGCACCTCGAGCAGGCGGTCGAGCGCTGCGCGTTCGTCATTCGTAAGCGTGTCCAGCAGCGAGCGCTCGAACGCGAGGGCGAGGGGAGCGACGCCGCGGTAAACGACGGCTCCGGCCGCCGAGACCTGCAGGATGGAGCGGCGCCGGTCATCGGTGGCGACGGCTCGGCGCAGGCGGCCGGCGCGCAGCAGCCGATTGACGGCGCGGCTCACGGCGACGGCATCCATGCGGCTCTTTTCCGCGACTTCGCGGGCCGAGAGTCCAGGGTGCCGCATGAGCACGGCGATTACCCGCCATTCGGGGATCGTCAGTCCGAAGCGTTTTTCGTAGGCCGCGGCGATCGCGTTGCTCGTCACGTTGGCGAGCACCGACAGCCGGTAGGGCAGGAACGTCTCGAGTTTGATCAACGGCGAGGTCAAGGCGACGGGACCGTCCGCGGCAGAAGTTTTCGATTGTAACGAATTGGGCACCGGCCGTGCCAGTTCAGGGGCGGTGCGGCCGCGCCAGGTACTCGCGCGTCTGCATTTCCGCCAGCCGGCTGCGCGTCCGGTCGAACTCGAAACGCAGACGGTCGCCGACATAGAGGTCGTCGATGGGCGCGTGCGCGGCCAGGACCAGCTTCACGCCGCGGTCGTAGAACTCGTCGACCAGCGCAATGAACCGGCGGGCCGGGTTGTCCAGGGCCTGGTCCATCTGCGGCACCCTGCTGACCAGCACGGTATGAAAGTCGCGTGCGATTTCTACGTAGTCGGCTTGTGAGCGCGGTCCGTCGCAGATCGCCTCGAACTCGAACCACACCACCTCGTCCGCGCGCGCGACGAACGGGATGTCGCGTCCTTCGATGGCCAGCTGCCCCGGCGTGCATGACTCGCCGCCGCAAAGATCGATAAAGCGCGCCTCGAGCTGGCGCTGCGTGTCCGGCAGGCGCGCATCAAGGTACAGCGGCGCCTTTTCGAGCAGGCGCAGGCGGTAGTCCTCGCCGCCGTCGACGTTGATGACTTCGCAATGGCGTTCGATGGCAGCGATGGCCGGCAGGAAGCGCTGGCGCTGCAGTCCGTCGCGGTACAGCTGCGACGGCGGCAGATTCGATGTGAAGACCAGCGTGACGCCGCGCGCGAACAGTCCCGCGAACAGCCCGCCCAGCAGCATGGCGTCGGCGATGTCGGCTACGAACAGCTCGTCCAGGCACAGCACGCGAGTGTCGCGTGCGATGTCAGCCGCAACGTGCTCCAGCGGATCGGGCAGGTCGCGCAGTTCGGCGAGACGCGCGTGCACTTCCTTCATCAGGCGGTGAAAGTGCTCGCGCCGCGCCGGCACGCCGGTGTGCGCCTGGAAGAGGTCCATCAGGAAGGTCTTGCCGCGACCGACGCCGCCCCAGAGGTAAATGCCCCGCTCGCCGGCCACGCGGTTGCCCCGATGGCGCAGCTGGCCGAACCAGCGGCCCAGGAAACCCGCGTGCGAGCGGTCCTCCGCGCCGCGCAGGCGGGCCGCCAGGTCCGACAGGCGGTCGACCGCATGCAGTTGCGATGCGTCCGGACGGTACCCGTGGCGAACCAGGGCAGCCTCGTATTCCCTGCGCAGATCGGCCCGGCGGGTCACGTGTGGCGCTTCAACTGCGCAATTCCGGACGGTCACGGAATTCTTCGAGGGCTGCCGTGTTCGCCAGTGCATCGGTGTTCCTGACCGGGCGGCCGTGCACGACCTCACGTACGGCCAGTTCGACGATCTTGCCGCTGATCGTGCGCGGGATGTCGCCGACCGCGACGATCCTGGCCGGCACGTGCCGCGGCGTAGTGTTGTTCCGGATCACGTCGCGGATCCGCTGTTCGAGCGCCGCGTCGAGCTTGACGCCGCCGCGCAGGCGCACGAACAGCACGACGCGCACATCGTTGTCCCACTCCTGCCCGATCGCGATGCTCTCGAGAATCTCGTCCAGCTTCTCGACCTGCCGATAGATCTCGGCGGTGCCGATGCGGACGCCGCCCGGGTTCAGCACGGCGTCGGAACGACCCAGGATCACGAGTCCGCCGCGGGCAGTGAGGACCGCGAAATCGCCGTGGCACCAGACATTCGGAAAGCGCTCGAAATAGGCCGCGTGGTAGCGGCTGCCGTCGGGATCGTTCCAGAAACCGACCGGCATGGAAGGGAAGGGCGCGGTGCAGACGAGCTCGCCCTGCCGGCCCTGCAGCGGATGGCCGTCGTCGTCGAACACTTCGACGCGCATCCCGAGCCCCCGGCACTGCAGTTCGCCGCGATAGACGGGCAGCGTGGGATTGCCGAGCGCGAAGCACGACACGATGTCGGTGCCACCCGAGATCGACGCAAGCTGGATTTCGCCGCCGATCGCGTCCTGCACGAAGTCGAACTGCTCGTGCGCCAGCGGCGAGCCTGTCGACAGCATGGTGCGGAGCTGCGCGAGATCGACCTGGTCGGTGGGTCGATAGCCGCTCTTCTGCAGCGCCGCGAGATACTTCGGGCTAGTGCCGAACAGGGCGACACGCTCCTCGCTCGCCAGCCGCCACAGCACGCCTTCGTCCGGATGGAACGGCGAGCCGTCGAACAGCACGACCGTGGCCTGCGATGCCAGCGCGCTCGCGAGCCAGTTCCACATCATCCAGCCGCAGGTGGTGAAGAAGAACAGCCGGTCGCCCGGGTGCAGGTCGCAGTGCAGCTGGTGTTCCTTGAGGTGCTGCAGCAGCGTTCCGCCGGCGCCGTGCACGATGCACTTGGGCACACCGGTGGTGCCCGACGAGTACAGGATGTACAGCGGGTGATCGAAGGGCATGCGCTCGAAGCGCAGCGTCGCGTCCGCCCGGCCGAACTCCGCGTAGTGACGTGCCGCCGGTAACCGCCCGAGGTCGGGTCGTGGACTCACATTCGACACCACGACCACGCACGTGACCGAAGGCAGGCTGGCGAGGATGCCCGCGATGCGCTCGATCGAATCGAGCGTCTTGCCGCCGTAGTAGTAGCCGTCCGCCGTGAACAGCACTTTGGGCGCGATCTGTCCGAAGCGATCGACGACACCGCGAATACCGAAGTCGGGGGAGCATGACGACCACGTTGCGCCAAGGCTCGTCGTCGCGAGCATCGCGACGATCGTTTCGGGCAGGTTCGGCATGAAGCCCGCGACGCGATCTCCGGCGCCGACGCCCGCTGCCCGCAGTCCATCGGCTACTCGTGCGACCTCGGCACGCAGCTGGTCCCAGGACAGCTCCCGGCGCCGACCGCGTTCGTCGCGCGCGATGATGGCCGGACCGTCGCCCGTGCCGCGCAGCAGGTTCTCGGCAAAGTTCAGCCGGGTGCCCGCGAACCAGACGGCGCCAGGCATGCGGTCGCCATTGCGCAGCACCGGTCCGCGATCGCGATCGGCGATCACGCCGGTGAAGTCGAACACTGCATTCCAGAAGGCGGCCGGCTCGTCGACCGACCATTGCCACAGCGACGAGTAGTCGCCGCCGGGCGCGCCACGGTCACGTACGAGCGCGTGGAACTTCGTCAGCCGCGCGGCGGCGACGCGTCCGGCAGACGGAATCCAGCGGGGAGTCTCGTCGTTCATGCCCCGAATGCTAGCCGCTGGCGCGATTGCGCACCATGGCGGCGACAACCAGTTGCGCGACGTCACGCGTCGCGATCGTCTCGTGCAGGTTCTTGGTCTTCAGGCCGTCGCCGAGCATGAGGGAGCAGTAAGGGCACGCGGTCGCAATCACGTCCGGGCGCTGCGGCAGGCCCTGCTCGATGCGCGTCACGTTGATGCGCGTGCCGATGTGCTCTTCCATCCACATGCGCGCGCCGCCGGCGCCGCAGCACATCGATTTTTCGCGGTGCAGGGGGAATTCGAGCAGGGCGCCCCTGGCGACGCGCCCGAGCACCGCGCGCGGTGCCTCGAATTCGCCGTTGTGGCGGCCGAGGTAGCAGGGGTCGTGCAGCAGCACGCGCTCGTGCGTCGGCCGGACCTCGATGCGCTTTTCCACCAGCAGCCGGTCGATCAGCTGCGTGTGGTGCACCACTTCCCAGTGGCCGCCGAACGCCGGGTATTCGTTGCGCAGCGAATTGAATGCATGCGGATCGCAGGTCACGATCCGCCTGACTCCCAGCGCATTGAAGGACCCGACGAGCGTAGTCGCGAGCTGCTGGAACAGCAGCTCGTTGCCGGCGCGCCGCACGCACTCGCCGGTCGTGGGCTCGTCCGCTCCGAGAATGCCGAAGCTGACGCCGGCCTCGCGCAGGATCTCGACGAACGCGCGCGCGATCTTCTGGCCGTTCTGGTCGAAGGATTCCGCGGACCCGACGTAATACAGCCACTCGACCCCGGCCATGTCCGCGGCGCTGCGGATGAGCGGCACGTCGAGACCCCTGGCCCAGTCGCCGCGCGTGTCCGCCGGCAGTCCCCAGGGGTTCGACTGCACTTCGTAAGCGTCGAACACGTTCTTGAGCTCGGCGGGAAACTCGCCTGCCATCATCACGCGGTGCTGGCGCAGCTTGTAGAACTTCGGCAGCAGCTCGAGCTCGATGGGGCACGCGGCTTCGCAGTACCCGCAGGTGGTGCACGCCCAGAGCGTGTCTTCGCTGATGACGTCGCCCACCAGGGCCGGCAGGTTCGCCGTCGCTTCGCCACCCGCAAGGATGGCCTTGCGCTGCGCGAGCAGGTGATGCTTCAGGCTGTCGTTCACGCCCTTCATCGAGAGCGGCTTGCCGGTCAGGAACGCCGGGCAGGCGTCCTTGCAGCGACCGCACTCGGTACACGTGAACGCGTCGAGCGCGTCTTTCCAGGCCAGGTCGGCCACGCTGCGCGCGCCGACTTTCAGTTCGCTCGCATCGGAGGAGTCGTCCAGTAGCGGACTCAGGTCGACCGTCGGGACCGTATTGGCCGGTTTGCCGCGGCGGAAGAAGAGCGTGGGCAGCGCCGTCACGATGTGGAAGTGCTCGCCGAGCGGCATCAGTACCAGGAACGCGCAGACCATGATCATCTGCGTCCAGTACGAGATCGCCGCGGCGGTCGCGAGCGCGGCCGGTGTCCAGCCCGAGACGAGCGCAGCGAGCCAGCCGCCGAGCGGGGCATGGGCCTGTTCATGCGCGATTGCAGGGACCGTGCCCGACAGCTGCGCAAAGCGAAACGCGTCGAACGCGAAGTCCGTGACCATGATGATCGTGATCAGCCCGAGCACCAGCAGGCCTTCGCGGTTGGGCTCGAGACGCGCGGGTTTCAGCAGCAAGCGGCGATAGAAGGCATAGCCGACGGCGAGCAGCACGCCGACTTCGACCAGGTCCTTCCACAACGTGAAGGCATCGCCCAGCGGCCCGGTGAGCGCGAACTCCTCGTCGAAGCCGATCACGACCAGCTGGAGCTTGCGCACCAGCAGCGAGACGAACCCGAGGAAGATGACGGTATGCATCACGCCCGGCTTCCATTCCCGGCGGATCATCCGTTGCTGGAACAGGCCGTTCGACAGGACAGTGCGCATTCGAGCCCAGGGGTGGTCCCAGCGCACCTCGGGCTGCAGGGCCGCGACGATGGCGAGTTTGCGCATGCTGAGCCAGGCGAATGCGGCGAATGCGGCGAGCAGCAGGACAGTGATTCCGAGCGGGCTCAAGTCGACCTCCAGCTGCGCAATGCGGGCTCGACACAGGAGCATTGCGCCGCACTATCCCGAGCAGACTCACGATGTACAATTCGGGTTTCCACCACAGGCCGCCGCCGGCGGCACGAGGGCACGGTTCATGCAGCGCGAAGCGATGGAGTTCGACGTGGTCGTCATCGGGGCCGGGCCTGCCGGTCTGGCCGCGGCAATCCGGCTGAAGCAGCAGGCAGCCGCGGCCGGCAGCGAACTCAGCGTCTGCGTGCTCGAGAAGGGTTCCGAGGTCGGTGCGCACATCCTCTCGGGTGCGGTCATCGATCCGATCGCGCTCTCGGAACTATTTCCAGACTGGAAGGAACGCGGTGCCCCGCTCACAACGCCCGTGCAGGAGGATCGCTTCCTGGTCCTGACCAGGGACAAGGCGCGTCGCATTCCGAACTGGCTGCTGCCCCCGCTGATGGACAACCACGGCATGTACATCGCGAGCCTCGGCAACGTCTGCCGCTGGCTCGGCCAGCGCGCCGAGGAACTCGGCGTCGAAGTGTTCCCCGGCTTCGCGGCGACCGAAGTGTTGTTCCATGACGATGGCTCGGTGAAGGGCGTTGCGACCGGCGACATGGGCATCGGCAGGAACGGCGAGCAGAAGGATTCGTTCGCACAGGGCATGGAACTGCACGCGAAGTACACCTTGTTCGCCGAGGGCTGCCGCGGCTCGCTTTCGCAGCAGCTGATGTCGAAGTTCAACCTGCGTGACGGCGTCGATCCGCAGGTCTACGGCATCGGCGTCAAGGAACTCTGGCAGGTGCCGCTGGAAAAGCACCAGCCCGGGCTCGTCGTGCACAGCCAGGGCTGGCCGCTGCCGAACGACGTGGGCGGCGGGTCGTTCCTCTATCACTTTGGCGACGGCCTGATCTCCGTCGGCTTCGTGACGCACCTGAGTTACGAGAACCCGCACCTCTCACCGTTCGAAGAGATGCAGCGATTCAAGACCCACCCGGCGATCCGCGGCTATTTCGAGGGCGGCAAGCGCCTGGCGTACGGTGCGCGCGCCATCAACGAAGGCGGCCTGCAGTCGATCCCGAAGCTCGCGTTCCCGGGCGGGGCGCTGATCGGCTGCACGGCCGGTTTCGTGAACCTGCCGCGCATCAAGGGTTCGCACAACGCGATGAAGACCGGCATGCTCGCAGCCGAGGCGGCTTTCGCGGCAGTCGCAGCGGGGCGCGCCAACGATGAACTGTCGGCGTACCCGGAAGCGTTCCGTAACTCGTGGGCATATCGCGACCTGCACAAGGTGCGCAACGTGAAGCCGGGCCTGAAGTGGGGCCTGTGGGCAGGCACCGCGCACGGTGGTTTCCACATGTGGCTCAACGACCTCGGCCTGGGCGCGCTCGTCGGCTGGACGTTGCGTCACGGCAAGGCCGACCACGAATGCCTGCGGCCCGCGGCGGAAATGCCGCGGATCGACTATCCGAGGCCGGACGGCAAGCTGACGTTCGACCGCCTCTCGTCGGTGTTCCTGTCAGGAACGGCGCACGAGGAGGACCAGCCCGTGCACCTGCGTTTGCGTGATTCGTCGGTCCCGGTCGCGGTCAATCTCGCGCGCTACGACGGGCCGGAAAGCCGCTATTGCCCGGCGGGTGTGTACGAGTTCGTGCCGGCGGAGGGCGGTGGCCAGCGGCTGCAGATCAACGCGCAGAACTGCGTGCACTGCAAGACGTGCGACATCAAGGACCCGACGCAGAACATCCACTGGGTGACGCCGGAAGGCGGTGGCGGTCCGAACTACGCGTCGATGTAGCCGCGCATAGCCCTCAGCGCGGCGCCATTCGAATCGCGCCGTCGAGCCGGATCGTCTCGCCGTTCAGCATCGGATTTTCGACAACCTGGCGCACGAGTTGCGCGTATTCGGTTGGCCGGCCGAGCCGCGGCGGGAACGGTACCTGCTTGCCGAGCGAATCGCGCGCGTCTTCCGGGAGGCCCGCCATCATCGGCGTCATGAAGAGTCCCGGTGCGATCGTGACGACGCGGATGCCGGAGGACGCGAGCTCGCGCGCCATCGGCAGCGTCATGCCAACCACGCCGCCCTTCGACGCGGCATAGGCTACCTGGCCGATCTGCCCATCGAATGCGGCGACGGACGCTGTCATCACGAGGGCACCGCGCTCGCCTTCGGCGTTGGGCACGTTCCGCTGCATGGCCGCTGCCGCTTCCTTGCAGAGCAGCAGCGTGCCGACCAGGTTGATCTCGATGACCTTGCGAAAGAAGTCGCCGGGCATCGTGCCT
>JBAVJR010000317.1:0-13764 GCA_049687855.1 Steroidobacteraceae bacterium
GTAGTAATCGTCGTCCTTTGCCCACACGTGGCAGACGAACAGTCGGATCGGGTTCTTCTGGGTAACGCTGCTCACGGAGCCTCCGTCGACATCCTTGGTACCGGGCAAGCCTCACTAGTCTAGCCTAGCGCAATCGGTTACGGATCGCCGCCCAGACCCGTAGAATTGGGGTCTGATGCGCTTTCTGCTCTACAACATCCGCTACGCCACGGGCACCGGAGCCGCTTTCCACCTGCCGATCCCGGGCGCCGGCTACCTCCGCAGCGACAAACGCGTGCTGGCCGGGATCACGCGCTTCATCAAGGGGCAGGACCCGGACATCGTCGGGCTGATCGAAGTCGACACCGGCTCGATCCGCACCGGCAAGGTCAACCAGGCCGAGGTGATCGCCGACTCGCTCGGGCACTACTCGATTTACCAGTGCAAGTACGGCACGAACTCGTTCAACACGTTCATGCCGATCCTGAACAAGCAGTCCAACGCCTTCCTGGCGGCGCCGCGGGTCGAGGGGGAACGGTTCCATTACTTCGACACCGGCATCAAGCGCCTGATCATCGAGCTCGAACTCGACGATGTCTGCGTCTTCCTGGTCCACCTCTCGGTCAAGTTCCGGCACCGGCACGCACAGCTGCGCCAGGTGTTCGAACTCGTGAAGCACTCGGCCAAGCCGGTGATCGTCGCAGGCGACTTCAACACGTTCTGGGGCGAGCACGAGATGTCGCTGTTCATGGAAGCGAGCGGGCTGCGCAGCGCCAACGTCGCGGGCCTGCCGTCGTATCCTGCGCGCAAGCCACGCATGGAACTAGACTTCTTCCTGTATTCGAAGGGCATCGAGATCGACTCGTTCGTGATTCCCGAAGTCACGTTTTCCGACCACCGTCCGCTGGTCTGCGATTTCCACATCACGGGCTGACCGCGGTCCGCGTGGTTCATGGAGGATTGATGAGCAACTCCGCGACTGCCTCGACAGCACGCCAGTGGACGCTCGAGATCGATGCGGATCGCGTCGCCTGGCTCACCTTCGACAAACCCGGCGCCAGTGCCAACTCGCTGTCGCGGGCGGCAATGGAAGAGCTCGACGAGCGCCTGCGCGAGGCCGAGCAGCAGCGACCGGCCGGCCTGGTCATCCGTTCCGGCAAAAGCGGCTTCATCGCGGGCGCCGACGTGTCCGAGTTCGGCCAGGTGAGCGAGCCGTCTGCAGCGGTGCCATCGATCCGCGCGGCACACGGCGTGCTGCAGCGACTCGAAGACCTGCCCTTCCCCGCCGTCGCCGCCATCAACGGCTACTGCCTCGGCGGCGGGCTCGAACTCGCCATGGCCTGCCGTCACCGGGTCTGTGCCGACGATCCGAAAGTCACGCTGGGTCTGCCGGAAGTGATGCTCGGCATTCACCCTGGTTTCGGCGGCACCGTGCGCGCGGTGCAGCTGGTGGGCGTTGCGACGGCGATGGACCTGATGCTCACGGGCAAGAACCTGCGCCCGGACAAGGCGCTGCAGGCAGGGCTGGTAGACGCGGTCGTTCCGGCAGCACAGTTGCGTGACGCTGCGAAGGCGCTGGCGCTGCACCCGCGCGCGCGGCGCAAGGCGCCGTTGCGTCAACGCGTGCTGAACCTGCCCCTCGTGCGCGGTCTGGTGGCCGGCAGGATCGAGAGCCAGGTTCGCCGGCGGGCGCGCAAGGAACACTACCCCGCGCCGTATGCGATCGTGGATCTCTGGCGCCGCCACGGCGCGAATCCGCGCACGGGCTACGAAGCCGAAGCCCAGTCGGTTGCGCGGCTCGTTTGTACGCCCACGTCACGCAACCTCGTGCGGGTGTTCTTCCTGCAGGAGAGGCTGAAGGGATTGGGCGGCAAGGAGCTGCCAGCGGGCGGCCATGTGCACGTCGTCGGCGCAGGCGTCATGGGCGGCGACATTGCCGCATGGTGCGCGCTCCGCGGCTTCACCGTGACGCTGCAGGACCGCAGTGCGGAGTTGGTGCAGCCCGCGCTCGACCGCGCGCGAGCCTTCTTCGAGAAACGCAGTCGGGTGCCCGGCAGGGCCGCCGAGCAGCTGGCGCGATTGCAGGAGGACGTGGCAGGCAGCGGCGTCGATCGTGCCGACGTGGTGCTGGAGGCCATCTACGAAGACGCCGAGGCGAAGCGCGAACTGTACGCGCGCCTCGAGCCCCGGTTGAAGCCCGGCGCGCTCCTCGCCACCAATACATCGAGCCTGATGCTCGAGCCACTCGCGGAACGTCTCGCCGTGCCGGGCCGGCTCGTCGGCCTGCATTTCTTCAACCCTGTTGCGCAGATGCCGCTGGTCGAGGTCGTCGAGTCGGCCGCGACCGAGCCGCAGGCCCGCGCCGCTGCACTCGCCTTCACGCGAGCCATCGACAAGCTGCCGCTGCCCTGTCGCAGCGCTCCCGGCTTCCTGGTGAACCGGGTGCTGATGCCGTACATGACAGAGGCGATGCTGGCCGCCGGCGCCGGCGTGCCACTCGCCACGATCGACGCGGTGGCCGTGAAATTCGGCATGCCGATGGGTCCCATCGAGCTCGCGGACATCGTGGGCCTCGACGTCTGCCTGCACGTCGGCCGCATCCTGTCGGCGGCCTTCGGCAGGCCCGCTCCTGACGCCCTGGCCCCGCTGGTCGCAGCCGGCAAGCTCGGCAGGAAGACGGGCCATGGCCTTTACGAGTGGCGCGAAGGCAAGGCGGTGAAGCCGCCGGTCGTTCCCTCGGCGCCACCCCCCGATGACCTCGAAGATCGCCTTATCCTGGCCATGGTCAACGAGGCCATGGCGGTGCTGCGGGAAGGCGTGGTGGCAGACGAAGACCTGATCGATGCCGGCGTGATTTTCGGGTCGGGCTTTGCCCCGTTCCGCGGCGGGCCGTTGCATTATGCGCGGGAGCGGGGCGTGGGGAACGTCGTGGCACGACTCGAGGCGCTGGCCCTGCAACAAGGCGAACGGTTCCGGCCGGATCCGGGCTGGTCAGGCTTCGGCGGCCTCGGCGCGCCGTGATACCATCCTGCACCTTTTGCAGCGGGCCTTCATGAGCAGCGATCCGACCACCGTCGAACTCAGCGTCCTCCGCGCGTTTTCACCGCTCGACGGACTCAAGAACGAGAACCTTCGGGCCCTCGCGCGCAAGACCGTCATCCGCGAGATGGCGCAGGGCCGCCTCCTGTTCAAGGAGGGGGACACTGAGAAGCGAACGTACTACCTCGCGAGCGGGGTGGTCGAGCTGCTGTCGGACGGTCGCATCATCGGCACGGTTCGCGGGGGCACGACGGACGCGCGCCACCCACTCGCACCGATCCTGCCCCGCCACTGCACCGCGCGGGTGGCCTCCGACAAGATCGAATACCTGTCCATCGACAGCGACCTGCTCGACGTCCTGATCACGTGGGACCAGACGGGCATCTACGAAGTCGGCGAACTCGGCGAGGGCGAGCAGTCGTCGGACGACTGGATGACCATGCTGCTGCAAAGCCGGGCCTTCCACCGCGTTCCGCCGGCCAACCTGCAAGCCGTGTTCATGCGTCTGCAGCGGATGGATTACTCGGCGGGCGACGTGGTGATCCGCCAGGGCGACGAAGGCGACTACTTCTACGTGATCGTCGCCGGCCGCTGCGCGGTCAGTCGCGAGACGCCGCTCAACCGCGAAGGCATCCGCCTCGCGGAACTGGGCATCGGCGAGACCTTCGGTGAGGAAGCGCTCATCTCCGGCGCCAAGCGCAATGCCACGGTCGCGATGCTGACCGATGGCGTGCTGATGCGCCTCGCCAAGGACGACTTCAACACGCTGCTCAACGAGCCGATGCTGCAGTGGGTCGACCACGGGCAGGCCCTCGAGATCGTCGCGAAGGGCGGCATGTGGCTCGACGTGCGCCTGCCGAGCGAATACGAGCACTGGCACCTCGAGCCGTCTCTCAACGTACCGCTCTACTTCATCCGACTGAAGATCAAGACGCTCGACCCGACGATCCGCTACGTCGCGGTCTGCGACAACGGCCGTCGCAGTTCTGCCGCCGCTTACATCCTGAGCGAACGCGGTTTCGAGGTGTACGTGCTGCGCGGCGGCATCGCCGCGACCGGTCTCGCCGATACGCTGATCGGCACGAAGCTGTAATTACTGACGATTGACCGGTGCTGCGCCAGGACCGCAAGGCAGGCAGCGCCGGCGTCCCTGCCGTGGGTGGTCACCAATCGCCTTGGTTGCCTCCAACCGGGTGCGCTGTCAGATGCTCGGCGAGGTCCGCAGCTACATCGTGTGGGTAGGCTTGTCGCCGCCAAGCGCGCCCGCGAGGTACGACTCGATCTTGCGCTGGGTGTTGCCGCGATCCTGCTCGCTGAACTGCACGCCGATGCCTGCCGTGCGCTTGCCTTGCGCGCCTTTGGGCGTCATCCAGATGACGCGTCCCGCCACGGGCAGCTTCTCGTCTTCGCCCATCAGGTTCAGCAGCATGAACACCTCGTCACCGAGGCGATAGTTGCTGCTCGTCGGGATGAACAGCCCGCCGTTCTTCACGAACGGCATGTAAGCGAGGTACAGCGCGCTCTTGTCCTTGATGGTGAGCGTCAGCAGGCCAGGCTTGTTCGGTTGTCGCGCGGGGGCGGGGCTCATCACGACCTTTTCAGTGTTCCATCAGCGGGCCGTCGCCGCGGTTCGCAATTCGAGCAGCAAGGTTTCGACCACGAGGGGCGCGGATACCGGGCCTTCGAGCAGGCGGCGGGCCTCGCGCAAGCGGTCCAATACCTCGAACGCCTTGGTTATGTTCAACTCGGCCGCTGCCCTTTGCAAGAGCGAACCGGTCCGAAACGTGAGGGGAGTCTCATTGGCTACCCCGGTCGCGGCCTGGACGGCTGCCACGAGCCATGCTTCGAGCCAGTCGAGGCGCGTCGGCAGCCCCGCGCCCTGCATGTCGGCGGCGGCACGCGTCACCTCGATCCGGCCGTCCAGCAACGCTTCGAGCAATCCCGCCATCTGCTCCTCGAGAGCCGCGAAATTCGGCGCCAGCGCGAGAGCCTTGAGCGGCGACCCTCCGGCGACGGCCAGCAGGCGGGGTGGCGGCGCGCTGCCGAGAGCCGCGGCGAGCCAGCGCAGGGCTGACGCGGTCTCCGGACGCGCCACCTCGATGCGCTGGCACCGGCTGCGCAGCGTGGGCAGCAGCGCGGACGGCCGCGCAGTGACCAGCACCAGCACGGTGCGTGGCGCAGGTTCCTCGAGCGTCTTGAGCAACGCGTTCTGCGCCGATGGCGTCATCTTCTCGGCCGGCGCGATCACTGCGACCCGGTAGCCACGCCGCATGCTGGTCATCGAGAGCTGCTCGCAGACATCGCGTACCTGGTCGACACCGATCGATTTCTTGTCTTCGGGAATTCGCAACCAGTGCAGGTCCGGATGGGTCCCCGCCCTGCTGAGGTGGCACTCGGCGCATTCGCCGCAGGCCTCGAGACGCTCGCTGCGAGCAGTGCAGAACAACGCTGCTGCAAGGGCGGAGGCGAAACGCTCCTTGCCTACTCCTGCCGGTCCCTGCAGCAGCAATCCGTGCGACAGGCGCTGGGAGGCGACCGCCGCGGTCAGCTTGTCGCACGCGGATTCGTGCCATGGCAGCAGGTCGATCGGCAGCGGCGCGAACTCCTGGTCGCCGGCGATCCCGGCGGTGTCGTCGTCCGCGTCCTGGCTCATCGCGACGGCGCCCGCGTAACCAGCAACGGCCGCAGGGCTGCCCGGATGGTCGATGCGACGTCCTCGAGTTCACCGCTCGCGTCGACGACGCGGAACCGCGCCGATTCCTGCGCCGCGCGCTGCAGATAATGCTGACGGACACGTTCGAAGAATTCGGCGCGTTCGGACTCGAACCGGTCAGGCCCGTCGGTGCCGTTGCGCACGTGCGCGCGAGCCATGCCGATGGCGATAGGTGCGTCGAGCAAGACGGTGAGGTCGGGCTGGCGCTGCGGATGCACGATGCGGACGAGCGCATCGATGTCAGCCGTGGGCACGCCGCGGCCGCCCCCCTGGTAGGCGTAGGTGGCATCGGTGAACCGGTCGCACAGGACCCACGCCCCCCGCGCAACGGCCGGTTCGATCAGGTTGGCGAGGTGGCTCGCGCGCGCCGCGAACATCAGCAGCAGTTCGCACGTTTGCGGCATGGGCTCGTCGGTGCGCTCGAGCAGGATGCGGCGCAGCTGTTCGGCCCGCGGTGTACCGCCCGGCTCACGCGTCAGCACGACCTCGACGCCCTCCGCCTCCAGCCAGGCAGCCGCGCGCCTGATCTGCGTCGACTTGCCGACGCCCTCCCCGCCTTCGAACGTGATGAACCTGCCTTGCACGCTGCTCAACGACCCTTGCCGTGGTCTTGACGATAACGCACGAGGTACCGCCGCACCGCAGCCTCGTGCTCCGCCAGCGACTTCGAGAACGCGTGCCTGCCGTCGCCCTCGCCCGTCGCGACGAAGAAGATCTCGCCGCGCTCGTCAGGTTGTACCGCCGCCCGCAACGACGCGGCCCCAGGAAGCGCAATCGGTGTCGGCGGCAGGCCTGCCCGCGTGTAGGTATTGTACGGCCCGTCGCGCTCGAGATCGGAGCGCCGCAGGTTGCCGTCGAACTTTTCGCCGAGCCCGTAGATGACCGTCGGGTCGGTCTGCAGGCGCATGCCGCGGCGCAATCGCTCGACGAATACGCCCGCGATGCGCGCACGCTCGTCCGGGTGCCCTGTTTCGCGCTCGATGATCGAGGCCAGCACCAGCGCCTCGTACTCGTCCTTGAGCGGCAGGTCTTCGTGCCGTGTCTCCCAGGCCGCTGCCAGTTCCCTGCGCATGCGATCGCGCGACTGGCGCAGCAGGTCGAGGTCGCGCGTACCCTTGCCGAACAGGTACGTATCGGGAAAGAACAGGCCTTCGGGGGGCTTGCCGTCCTCCCCGAGCGCACGCATGACTGCGTCGTCCCGCATGCCGCGCGTCGTGTGCTCGAGCGTCGGTTGGGACGCGAGTGCCTTGCGCAGATCCCGGAACGTCCAGCCCTCGACGACCGTGACCGAATGCTGGACGACGGTCCCGCTCACCAGGGCCTGCAGCAGTCCCCGGGGCGACGTGCCCGGTTTGATCGAAAACTCTCCGGCGTGCATCCGGGAATCGGCGCCGATGAACCGGCCGTAGAGCGCCAGCAACCGCGGGTGCGTGAGCAAGCCCCGGGCAGCGAGTTGCCGCGACACGGCCGTGAGCGTTTGCCCGGGCTGCACCTCGATGATGACGGGTCCCGATCCGATCGCGAGCGGCTGCGCCAGCCAGTGACGAACATAGAGCGCGCCGGCGGCGGCGGCGAGCACGGCGATCGCCAGCAGCGCGAGCAGCGTACGCCGCACCGACTTCATTCTGCGGCAGTCTCGAGCGCATCGCGCAGCCGCGCCGTCAGCTCGCCGGGCTGGAAGTCTTTCAGGCCCAGGATGCAGCCGACCGGCCGGATGCCCCGCACGGCGTTGGTCAGGAAGCATTCGTCGGCCTGGACCAGGTCGTCGAGCGTGTAGTCACCGACCTCGACGTGAATGCCGAGCGACTTCGCCAGGCGCAGCACCACCTCCCGCATCACGCCCGCGACGCCGCAGTCACTGATCTGCGGCGTCAGCAGTTCACCGCTGCGCACCAGGAACACATTGGCCGCCGTGGCACAAACGATGCGGTCGTCGGTCGAACGCATGAGGCCCTCGTCGACTGCAGGTTCGCGCAACTCGGCGCCGGCGAGCACCTGCTCGAGGCGATTGAGGTGTTTCATGCCCGCAAGCCGGGGATTGCGGCCGAGCCGAGTCTCGCACACGCGCACGATGAGCAGCCGCGCCGCCTCGGACTCGGACACCGGCTGGGCTGTCGAAACGATGATGCGCGTCGGACTCGGTTCGGCCGGAGGCGGGTACGCACGGGGCCCGGGGCCCCGCGTCAGGGTGAGCTTGACCACGGCCGCGCCGAAGCCTTCGACGGCACGCAGGCAATCGGCTTCGATGAGGTCGACCGGCGGCGGCGGCATGCCGAGGCGGTGGCAGCCTTCCGTGAGACGCGCCATGTGACTCTGAAAGCGCCGCACCCGCCCGTCCGTTGCACCCATGGTCTCGAACAAGCCATCGCCGTACTGCAGCCCGCGGTCGTCCACCGACACGCTGCCGCCTTCGACGCCATTCACGAACTTCCGGCCCATCATCTTCGTTCTCCCAGCGCGCGCAGGATTCCATTCGCCTTCGCACGGGTTTCAGCCAATTCCGCCTCGGGTACGGAGTCTGCCACGATGCCGGCCCCGGTCCGAAATCCGATCTCACGGTCGCGCACGGTCAGCGTGCGGATCAGGATGTTGAGATCCATCGCGCCGCCCAGGTCGAGGTACCCGAGGGACCCGGTATACGCGTCACGCGGCTCGCGCTCGAGCCCTGCGAGCAGGCCCATGCACCGAACTTTGGGGCAACCGGTGATCGTCCCACCCGGGAACACGGCGGCGATCGCCTGGCCCGGGGTCACGTCATCGCGCAGCACGCCGCGCACGTTCGAGACGATGTGGTGCACCGTCGCGTACGTCTCGATGGTCATGAACTCGTCGACCTCGACGGTGCCGCCGCGGCAGATGCGACCGAGGTCGTTGCGTTCGAGGTCCACCAGCATGATGTGCTCGGCGCGTTCCTTTTCGTTGAGCTTGAGTTCGCTCTTGAGCGCCGCGTCGGCGACGTCGTCCCGCCCGCGCGGACGCGTGCCGGCGATGGGGCGCGTGCTGGCGATGCCGTCCCGCAGTTGCAGCAGGCGCTCGGGCGATGAACTCAGCAGCGCGAAATCGCTGAACTGTGCGAGTGCCGCAAAAGGTGCCGGGTTGGCGAGCCGCAGGGCCTGGTACAGGTCCGGCACCGTGGCGCCCGGCGCCAGCCTGGCGCGCCAGGAGCGCGACAGATTGGCCTGGTAGACGTCGCCCCGCGCGATGGCGTCGAGCACTGCGTGCACGCCGTCGAGGAATACCTGCGGTTCCTGCTCTGCGACCGCCGTGGCCAGCACGGCAGGCGGAATCCGTGCTGCCGCGCCGGCGACGGCGGCGAGATCGGCACGTACCTGCTCCCGCAGTCGGTCCAGGACCCCGGAGTCGCGGGCGACGATGCGCACCTCGCGGGTCCACCGGTCGCGCAGCAACGCGCCATGCATGCGCCACGCCACCGCGCGCGGCAGGTGCGAGGCGGGCAGTCGCAGCGTCGGCTCGATCTCACCCGCAAGCTCGTAGCCGAGGTAGAGGAACCAGCCGCCGGCGAACACGGCCCCGCCCGGGACGATGTCGCCCGTGCCTCGTTCGCGGTCCACCCAGCGGTCGAGCGCTTCGAGGAACGTCCCTCCCGCCGTCGCTTCGGGGACGTCTCCCATGAGCTGGCCGTCGGGTGCCTGCACCAGCCTTTCGCCGGGTAACGCGAACAGGACGTCGTGACGCCCGAGCGGCTCTGCGCCGCCCACGCTCTCGAGCAGGACGGGATAACGGGCGGGAAAGCGCTCGTGCAGCGCGAGCAGGTCGGCTTCGCGCATGGCTGGAGGCAACGCGCGCGCTCAGCCGAGCGCGCGGAAGACCAGGCTGCCGTTTGTGCCGCCGAAACCGAACGAGTTCGACAGCGCGACGCGGACTGGCGCCTGGCGCGCAGTCCCCGGCACGTAGTCGAGGTCGCACTCCGAGTCAGGGTTCTCGAGGTTGATCGTCGGCGGCAGCACGCCGTCGCGGATGGCGAGGATCGAGAAGATCGCCTCGACCACGCCCGCGGCCCCGAGCAGGTGGCCGGTCATCGACTTGGTCGAGCTCACCGCGACCTTGCGCGAGTGGTCACCGAGCGTGCGCTTGATCGCGATAGTCTCGGCGCGGTCGCCGAGTTCGGTCGAGGTGGCGTGCGCATTGATGTAGTCGACCGCTTCGGGATTGATCTCGGCATCGCGGATGGCCGCGGTCATCGCGAGCCGTGCGCCCTCGCCGTCTTCCGGCGGCGCGGTGATGTGGTGCGCGTCGCCGCTCATGCCGAAGCCGACGAGCTCCGCATAGATCCGCGCGCCGCGCGCCTTCGCGTGTTCGTATTCTTCGAGGACGATGGCGCCGCCGCCCTCCGCCATCACGAAACCATCGCGGTCCTTGTCCCACGGACGGCTCGCACGAGCGGGCTCGTCATTGCGCAGGGAGAGCGCCCGCGCCTGGCAGAAGCTGCCGACGCCGAGCGGCGTGAACGCCATCTCGGACCCGCCCGCAACCATGATGTCGGCGTCGCCGTACTGGATCAGGCGGCAGCCGAGGCCGATCGAATGCGTCGACGTCGTGCATGCCGTGACCAGCGCGATGTTCGGGCCGCGCAGGCCGTGATGGATCGACACCTGCCCGGCAGCCGCGTTGATGATGCTGCCGGGGATGAAGAACGGGGAAATCTTGCGCGGCGTCTTCGCCTCGAGCCACTTCGCGGTGTTCTCTTCGATGGTCGAGAGCCCGCCGATCCCGGCGCCCATGGCGACGCCGATGCGCGCGCAGTTGGCCTCGGTGACCTCGAAGCCGGAATCCTTGATGGCCTGCGCGGCGGAGGCAACGCCAAACGGAACGAACGGATCGAATTTCCGCACGTCCTTGGGCGCCATGTACGCCTCGGCATTGAAGTCCCGCGCTTGCCCGCCGATGCGGACCGGGAAAGCGCTCAGGTCCATCTTGTCGATGAGACCAATGCCGCTGCGACCGTTGACGATGCCTTCCCAGGCGGTCGCGACGGTGCTGCCGAGCGGGGAAACGATGCCTAGACCTGTGACGACGACCCTGCGCCTGGACAAGCTGGGTTCCCCCGGGAGATCCAATGAAACGTTGTTGCGGGACCGCCTTCCGTGGCGGCCCGGCACGAGGCGCGGCTCAGGCCTGGGTGCGGCGCTCGTTGATGTAGTCGATGGCCTGCTGGACGGTCGTGATCTTCTCGGCATCCTCGTCGGGGATTTCGGTCTCGAATTCCTCTTCGAGTGCCATCACGAGTTCGACAGTGTCGAGCGAGTCCGCACCGAGGTCGTCGACGAAGGAGGACTCGTTGGTGACTTCCTCTTCCTTGACGCCCAGTTGCTCGGCGACGATCGCCTTTACTCGCTGTTCAATACTGCTCATTTTCGTAGGGATCCTTTGGAAGGAAACAGGGTCTGCCGATCCGGGCCTGCGGGCGACCGGCATGGGGCGCGTATTCTATGTTATGGCCGTGGCAAGGGTCCAATAAGCCAACAATACCAATTAAATCATGTACATACCGCCAATTACATGCAGGGTTTCGCCGGTGATGTAGGCTGCTTCGGGCCCGGCCAGGAAGGCAACGGCCGCCGCGATGTCGGCGGGCGATCCCAGGCGGCCGAGCGGAACCTGCGCCAGCAGCGACGTTTTCTGCGCCTCGCCAAGGGCGTCGGTCATGTCGGTGACGATGAAGCCCGGGGCCACCACGTTCACCGTGATATTGCGCGAGCCGACCTCGCGCGCGAGGCTCTTGCTGAAGCCGATCATGCCCGCCTTGGCCGCCGCGTAGTTGGTCTGGCCGGCGTTACCCATCACGCCGATGACGGACGCGATGTTCACGATCCGGCCCTTGCGCGCCTTCATCATGCCGCGCATGACGGCTTTGCAGGTGCGGTAGACCGCACCCAGGTCGGTATCGAGCACGGCTTGCCAGTCGTCCGCGCTCATACGCATGAGCAGTCCGTCGCGCGTGATGCCGGCATTGTTGACGAGGATGGACGGCGTGCCCTCCACCGCCTCCACGGCCTTGAAGCAGGCCTCGACGGCACCCGCATCGGCGACGTTCAGCACCATGCCGCGCCCGGTGATGCCCGCGTCCTTGAGGTAGGCGTCGATCGTCTGGGCGCCGGCTTCGGTGGTGGCGGTTCCCACGACGCGCGCACCGCGCTTGCCGAGTTCCAATGCGATCGCCCGGCCGATGCCGCGCGTGGCGCCGGTGATGAAGGCGAATTCGCCTGCAAGGCTGCTCATGCGTTTTCTCCACAGGCGGCCAGCGCGGCCGCGATCGATGCCGTGTCTTCGAGCGCGAGCATCCTGAGTTCGGGCTTGCGTTCGATGCGGCGGTTGAGCGACGTCAGCACCTTGCCGGGCCCGCATTCCACGAAGGTGGTCGCGCCGCCCGCCAGCATGGCGCGGACGGTATCGGCCCAGCGCACCGGCTTGAACAGCTGTTCCTTGAGGGACTGGCGGATGCCGTCGGGCGACGTGTGCTTGCGCACATCCACGGTGTAGACGTCGGCGACGTTCGGCAGCCTCACGTCTACCGTGGCGAGCTTTGCCGCGAGCCGCTCGGCCGCGCCCACCATCAGGCTGCTGTGCGACGGCACGCTCACCGGCAACAGCACTGCGCGCTTGGCGCCGCGGGCCTTGGCTGCATCGATCGCGCGCGCCACGGCCGTGGCGTTACCGGCAATGACCGTCTGGCCGGGCGCATTGAAATTCACGGGTTCGACGACTTCGCCGTGCGCCGCTTCCTGGCAGGCCGCTTCGAGATCCGCGTCATCGAGTCCGAGGATTGCCGCCATCGCACCCTGCCCCAGCGGCACGGCCTGCTGCATCACCTGTCCGCGGAAGCGGACGACGTCGATGGCCGTCTTGAAGTCCAGCCCGTCCGAGCACACGAGCGCGGTGTACTCACCGAGGCTGTGTCCCGCCATCGCCACGGGCCGCGGCCCGCCGCGACCGATCCAGACCCGCCACGTCGCGACCCCGGCCGCCAGCATCGCCGGCTGCGTGCGCTCCGTGGAACCGAGATCGGCCTCGGGCCCGTCCTGGCAGAGTGCCCAGAGGTCGTAGCCGAGCACCTCGCTCGCTTCGGCAAAAGTGGCCCGCACGACGGGCTCCGCGGCGCCGAGTTCAGCGAGCATGCCCACCGACTGGGACCCCTGCCCCGGAAAGACGAAAGCGAGTGTCATCGGCAGTGTTCCCCGGGTGGCTGTCCAGCGGCCAATCTTGATGCCAGCGCGCGATTATAGCGGTGGCGCCGCCGGGCGCTGCCGCCACATCATCCACACCGCCGCAGCCGCACCACCGATCGCGCCATAGGTATGAGCCTCGTGGATGACTGGTATCGGCAGCGTCGAGGCCGTGAACGGCAGCGGGCCCGCCAGGTGCTCCCAGCCCAGCTTGAGCGCAAACAGCCCCGCCACCAGCGCGGTGATGGCGTCGGGCGTGCGCCACAGCCAGGCACAGAGCCCCGCCGCCATCAGGCCGTGCAGGACACCGGAAAACCCCACGTACCACTCGAGTTGCGGCTCGAATACGAGGAACCCGAGATCGACCGCGACGGTCGAAGCGACGAGGATGACGATCCAGCCGCGGCAATCGAATTCGCGCGCGAAAAGCGCGGCGACGAGCGCGAGGCCGACGAGGTTCCAGGCGAGGTGCGCCAGGTCGTGATGGAAGAAATGGGCGGTGACGAGCCGCGCGTATTCGCCACCGGTCAGGATGGCGGCGCGGTCATACGGCAGGATCTCCCGCGCCTGCGCGCCGAGCAGCTGGACCGCGACGAGCGCAAGCGCGAGCACGAGCGGCGCGCGCCATGCGCGTGCGCCGAGCTGCGCCAGTTGCAACAGTTGCGAGAGACGTCCCAGGTTCATGCGTGCGCCGGCTCCAGCAGCATGGGTTTGCTATGATCAGCGAAATTTACCGTCAACCACGGCACTGCACATGACAATTACCGGATTGCGCCGCATGCGCGGCTTTACGCTCATCGAAATCATGGTCGTCGTCGTGATCCTCGGCATCCTTGCCGCGCTGGTCGC
>JBAVJR010000318.1:0-2971 GCA_049687855.1 Steroidobacteraceae bacterium
CCATCCGCATTCATGACGTGGAGCACGAACGCGGGCTCGTCGTTGCTCTCGTCCTGTGCCTCGAACTGCGGCTTGCCTTCGTCGAGCAGGATGGCCTTGGACTGCCGTTGCCGGGTCGACGAAAAGACGATGCGGCCGTCGGGCAGGTAGTGCGGCGCAACGTCCTGGCCGTCCTCCGCAGTCGTATCCGAAGCGATCACGCGGCGCAGCTGCTGCAGGTCGAGGTCGTACTCCCAGATGTTCCAGGTCGGCTGGTCTTCGGGCGCCGCGCCGACGATGTTCGGTTCACGCAGTGCAAACACGAGCTTGCGCCCGTCGTACGACGGCTCGACGTCGCGAACGTCGCCCATGCCGGCGGTGATCTCCGCCGTGAGGTTGCGCTCGGCCGCGGAGGGAGCGGCGCGGTCGCGCAGGTAAAGGTCCGAGCCCGGCTGGAACGGCAGCAGCTCGCGCGCGTCGGGTGACATCGCGGTCACGGCGGGTACGGGCCGCTTCACGTAGGCGATCGGAAAGTCGAGGACAACCGGATCGGGCGACTGCCCGCCGCTCGGGCTCGCGCCGCCGCCGTCGCTGCTCGTACAAGCGGCCAGCGCGGCGCCAGCCAGCAACAGCGACGCGAGTTTCCAGTACTGCAGGCGGCGTCCGCCGGCCACGGTTGAATGTGCTGCCATAGTCTTCCCTCACGGCGAGTCCGGGCGAGTTGCCGCCGCGAGGCTGTTTTCTCGCACAAATCCCCGGCCAGGGTGACGTTGGGGCACCGGTTGTGTGAGTCGCATCGCATAAACGCCAACAGCGCTTTGAGCGGAGCCGCGACAGGGCACAGATTCCGTCGCCACGGCGGTCAACCATTGCCGATACGGAGGGGCGGATGCCGCACAACTGGAAGCCGAGCACACGATTCGCACGCGCCTGGCGCAGCGCATTCGTCTGCGTTTGCCTTGCGGGAGCCGCGCTGCTGCCTGCCGCTGCGCAGGCCGATGCGCGCTCGCAAGCCAAGCGCATGCACGACCGGCTGGCGGGCGTGCCGCCGACCGAAGCGGTGCTCGCGTCGATGGCGAACGACATCGCGGCCGGACGCACCACGGAGGCTGCCAATACGGCCATGCAGCACCGCGCGTTCTACGACGTGACGCTCAAGAACTTCGCGACGCCGTGGACCAATCGCGACCAGACGGTGTTCGCGCCGCTCAACGACTACGTGGCGACGGTGATCGGCATGGTCCGCGACGACGTCGCGTTCGACCGCGTGCTCTATGACGACATCCTGTACGTCGGCCGCAGCGGCCTCGGCGTGCCGGGTTACTCGCCGTCAGGCAACGACCATTACGAGGCGCTGGAAACGCAGGGCGTGAACCTCAAGGACAACCTGGTCGCCACGACCCAGTCGGCGGCCAACGGCATCCCGGCCGAAGCGACTGCTGGCGTGCTGACCTCACGTGCCGCCGCCCAGGCTTTCTTCGTCGCCGGCACCAACCGTGCGATGTTCCGCTTTACGCTGATGAACCACCTGTGCACCGACCTCGAGCAGGTGCAGGACCCCACCCGGCCACCGGATCGCATCCGGCAGGACGTGAGCCGCAGCCCCGGCGGCGACAGCCGCCTGTTCCTCAACAACTGCATCGCCTGCCACTCGGGCATGGATCCGATGGCGCAGGCGTTCGCGTACTACGACTACGACGAGACCGCCGGACGCATGCTCTACACGGCCGGTGTCGTGCGGCCGAAGTACTTCAACAACAAGGACACGTTCCCGCCGGGCTTCTCCACGCCCGACGACAACTGGGACAACTACTGGCGCAAGGGGCGCAACTCGCTGCTTGGCTGGGACAGTTCGCTGCCCGGCAAGGGTACCGGCGCCAAGTCACTGGGCCGCGAGCTTGCGCACAGCGATGCGTTCGCCTCCTGCCAGGTGCAGAAGGTGTTCAAGAACGTGTGTTTCCGCGCTCCGAGCGACGCGCAGGACCGGGCCCAGGTGCAGGCGATGACCGCCAGCTTCAGGTCGAACGGCTATCGGCTGAAGCGAGTCTTCGCCGAGGCTGCCACCTACTGTATGGGCGACTGAGGGACAGCACATGAAACTCACGAACCCGCGACTGACCTCGATCCGCGCGCTCGCCGTTGCAGTGTGCGCGCTTGCCCTGGGCGCCTGCGGCGGCGGCGCCAAAACCACCGAGAACCCGATCACCTCCGGCGGCTCCGCGCCGACGTATTCCGGGCCGGCACCGGCCACGGCCGACGTGCAGGCGTTCAAGATCAACGTCTGGGACAACCTCAAGGCCGGCAACCGTTGCGGCCAGTGCCACGTCTCTGGCGGCCAGGCGCCGCAGTTCGTGCGCCAGGACGACGTGAATCTCGCTTACTCGGCCGCGAACCCGATCGTCAATCTCGCCTCGCCGCGTGACTCGCGCATGGTGCAGAAGGTGGCGGGGGGCCACAACTGCTGGCTCGCGAGCAACGATGCCTGCGCGGACATCCTCACCACGTGGATCTCGGCATGGGCCGGCGCGACGACCGGCGGCGGCGTGCAGGGCGTCGCGCTCAAGGCACCCGTGATCAAGGACCCGGGAGCCAGCAAGAGCTTCCCGGCATCGCCAGCGTTGTTCGCCGCCACCGTTCATCCGGTGCTCGAGGAGTACTGCTCGCGCTGCCATACCTCGACCGCTGCGGCATCGCAGTCCCCGTTCTTCGCTTCCCACGACGTCGACGAGGCCTATGCAGGCGCGAAGGTGAAGATGAACCTCGACCAGCCCGCGATGTCGCGGCTGGTGCTGCGGCTGCGCACGGAATTCCACAACTGCTGGAGCGACTGCGCGGCCAATGCGAACACTATGGAGGCCGCGATCCAGGCGTTCGCCGACCAGGTTGCGCTCACGCAGGTGGAGGCTTCGCTGGTCTACTCGAAGGCGCTGCGCCTGCCGGACGGCATCGTCGCGAGCGGTGGCAATCGCTACACGGCGAACATGATCGGCCT
>JBAVJR010000319.1:0-2522 GCA_049687855.1 Steroidobacteraceae bacterium
CCACCAGGATCGCCTGGTTTGCCGCCGCTTCGCGTGCGATCCGTACAATTTCGACGACGTTCGCGGCCGGTGAAGCCACTTCCACGCTCGGGGTGGCCACCGCCACCCGGACGAAGCCGTGACGGTAGATCGAATGGAACGGCAGTTCCGAGAGCTGTCGCACGCGAGGGCGGCGGGTTTCCAGGGTCGGGGGCATGCAGGGGTCTCGTGCAGTCAGGCCGAAAGTGTCGGCTTCCCCACCGGGGCGGGCAAGTGCGATTCTGCGACCTGGGCCACAGCAGACGAACCATCGGTGCGGCTAGGGTTCCCTCGAGTCTGCAAGGAGCTGTCGTGGCCACCTCCATTTTCGATCGCGCCAAGGGTGTGTTTTCGCATGCCCCGCCTGTCGTCGCCGACAAGGCGCCCACGGTCGTCGTAAAGAAGATCACGCAAGCGTTTCACGCCGTGAGCATCCAGCCCGGTGTCCGTTGCTGCCACGAGGCGCGGGCGCTGCAGGGCCAGCGCTTTCTTTCGCGGGAGGCACCGCCGCTGCCGCTCAAGAACTGCAATTGCGGCCGCTGCACGTGCCACTACGAGCACCACGACGATCGCCGTGCCAAGCCCCGGCGTGCGCGCGACATGAGCGTGGCCATCGACGGCTGGGATGAAGTCGACCGGCGTGTCGACAAGGGCCGCGGGCGCCGCAGGACCGACAAGTCCGGCTGACCCGGCTGCGGCTCAGCCGCGCCCGGACGTCACGACCGCATCGCCGACGAACGGGTTCGTCCGCCGTTCTGCCCCGAACGTCGACATCGGCCCGTGCCCGGGCACGAAGCGGACGTCGTCGCCGAGCGTAAACAGCCTTTCGCGAATCGAGTGGATCAGCGTGTCGTAGTCGCCGCCCGGGAAGTCGGTGCGGCCGATCGAGCCCGCGAACAGCACGTCACCGACGAAGGCGATCTTGTCGGCGGCGCAGTAGAACGTAACGTGGCCCGGCGTATGACCCGGGCAATGCTGCACGTCGAATTCGACGTCGCCGACCTGCACCTTGTCGCCCTGGTCGAGCCACTGGTCGGGCACGAAGCTTTCGCATGGCCCAAGGCCGAACATGCGGCCCTGCTCGGCGATGCCGTCGATCCAGAACTGATCGGCGGGATGCGGGCCGATGATCGGCAGGTGCCAATCGCGCGCGAGCTGCGCCGTGCCGCCAGCATGGTCGATATGGGCGTGCGTCAGCAGGATCTTCGTGAGTTTCACGCCGTGCTTGCCGGCTGCGGCGAGCACCTTCTCGAGATCGCCGCCCGGGTCGATCACCGCGCCGGCCAGCGTGCGCGGGCACCAGACCAGCGAGCAGTTCTGGGCGAACGGCGTGACGGGAATGACTACGGCCTGCACTCAGGCACTCCCGGGCGAGGATCCCCGCGGCGTTGACGGCAGGTTGCTGCGCACGCCCCCCATCAACGCGATGCGCATGCCTTCCTCGACCGAGAGTGCCGTCGTCTCGACGAGTTCGCGCGGCAGGAAGATCGTGTAGCCGCCCACCATGTAGCTCATGGGCAGGTAGACGGCGACCATGTCGTCGCCGGCGGGCTGCGAGCGTCGCAGCATCTCGTCCGACTCGGCCGTGACGAAGCCGACGACCTTGCCCGGTCCGAACTGCACCAGCACGACGCGTCGCAGGTCGTTGCCCTGGCCCGATGACGGGAAGAACCGCATGAAATCGCGGATCGCGAGGTAGATGGTCTTGACCACCGGGATGCGCGCGAAGAACGCGTCCGACATGCGCAGCACGCCGGTCACGAAGTAGGCGTTGACGGCGAGGCCGACGAAATACAGCACGATGAGCCCGGTCAGCAGCCCCAGGCCCGGCCAGTAGTAGTGCGCTGGTACCAGCAGCTTGAGCAGCGGCGCGAACAAACGCTCGGCCGTGAGCGCGAGCCAGTACACGACGTAGACGGTGAGCCCGATCGGCAGGATCGCCACCAGTCCCTTCAATACGGTGTTCCAGATCTTGCGCATGCTGTTCCTGCTTCGACGGGCAGCGAGTATGCGTCAGCGCCGCCGCGCGCCGCCACCGCATCGCTTATGATTCGTGCGCCCACGAAGATCGAGTTCGATGCGCCCCATCCTGCCCCGCCTGCTGCCGCCCCTGCTGCTCTGCGCCGCGCTGCTCAACGCCCCCGGCGTCGCAGGTGCGCGCGACCGCGACTACCTGCCGCCCGAAGTCGAGCAGGCCATGAAACGGCAGAAGGTGCCGGGCACCAGTCTCAGTGTCTTCGTGCGCGAGGTCGGACGCGAAGAGCCACTGGTCAGCTACAACTCGACCGTGCCGCGCAACCCGGCGTCGACGATGAAGATCGTCACGACCTACTCGGCGCTCGAATCACTCGGCCCCGCCTATGCGTGGCGCACCCGCGCCTACGCCACCGGCCCGATCCGCGACCAGGCGCTCGAGGGCAACCTCGTGCTCGTGGGTGGCGGCGACCCGTTCATGACGCACGAGCGCTGGTGGGCATTCGTGAGTGGCTTGCGCCAGGCCGGCG
>JBAVJR010000320.1:0-3517 GCA_049687855.1 Steroidobacteraceae bacterium
TCTTCGGCCGTCGGGTTCTTCCACGAAATCATGAAGACCGTGTGACCCAGGCCGGTGAGGTAGTTCACCAGCGAGTTCTTCGGCGACAGGTCGAGGATGTAGTACTTCATGATCCACGCCGGCACGATCAGGAGCGGCTCGGCGTAGACCTTCGCCGTCGCCGGCGAATACTGGATCAGTTCCATCAGCGAGTTGCGCAGGATGACCTTGCCCTTGCTCGCAGCGATCTGCTCGCCAACCTGGTAGTTCTCGACGCCGACGGGGCCGAGGCCCTTGATCATCCGCTGCACGTCCTCGGCGAGGTACTTCATGCCGCGCACGAGGTTCTTGCCGCCCTCCGTGCGCGTCTGTTCGAGCAGCTGCGGATTGGTCGGCAGGTAGTTGTCGGGTGCCAGGAGCTCGAGACCTTCGCGCAAGGTGAAGCCGACGACGTTCTCGGAGGCGGCATCGGTGCCGGGCACGCCGATCACCGCTTCACGGGCCAGCTCAGAGGCCGTGATGAACGATTGCGCGAGCACGTTGAACGGGAACTTTGCCCAGGCAGGGTCGCCGTAGCGGTTCGCATAGGGCGTGCCTGCGGCTCGCGGCGCGACGGGTTCGCCTTGCGGCCTCAGTGCTCCGCCCGTGAACTGGGCGAGCGCGATCGCCTTCTGGATCGCCGTCTGCGCGAGCTGCGCCTGGCGTCCGGGGGCCAGCACAAGCCGCGACATCACGTTCCACCAGGCGCCGCCGAGCGCCTGCGGTGACATGCCGCCGGTCCATTGCGCGATCGCGGCGAGCAGCTCGCGCGACGCGTCTTCCGAAATCAGCGACTTTCCCGCCTCGCCCTCGTCAGCGCTCATGGCAATCTCTCCCGCAAGGCGGTTGGTTACAGTGATTTGAGATCGACGGACAGGTCCGCGAGCCGCGCGGGGTCCGGGTGCTTGTGTTCCGCGATCCACTTCTTGCCCTGCATGAAGTCCTTCGGGCTGTTGATCGCGTCGACCGCCAGCAGTTCACCCTGCGCGAAGTAATACAGTGCGAATCGCCCCGAATCCGGATCCCCACGCAGGACGGCCTGGTCGTATCCCTGCGACAGGCCCGCGATCTGCAGCTTCAGGTCGTACTGGTCCGACCAGAACCAGGGCACGTGCTCGTGGCTGGTTGCCTTGCCACAGATGTTCGATGCCGCGGTCTTCGCCTGCTCCACGGCGTTGTCGACCGACTCGAGCCGCAGCCGGCGACCGTAGCGCACGCTCGGGTGGAACGTGCAGTCGCCCGCCGCGTAGATGTTCGGATCCGAGGTCTGGCACTGCTCGTCGACCCAGATGCCGTTCTCGCAGCGCAGGCCGGCCGCCGCCGCGAGCGTCGTCTCGGGCAGGATGCCGACACCGACGATGACGAGGTCCGCGTCGAATTCGCGCTCGCCGCAGGCGACGGCCGTCACGCGGTGGCCTGCCGCGTCGCCCCTGAACGAGGACACCGACATGCCGCACAGCACGCGCACGCCTTCGCGTTCGTGCCGGTGCAGGTAGAAGGCCGACATTTCCGGTGTCGTCACGCGATTGAGCGGGCGGTCCGCCATTTCGAGCACGGTGACGTCGAGGCCGAGGTGCCTGGTGGACGCGGCCGCTTCCAGCCCGATGTAACCGGCGCCCACGATGACGATCTTTTTCGCCCCGGGCAGGTCGGCACGAATGCCGTCCACGTCGGCCATCGTGCGCAGGTAATGGATGCCTTTCAGGTCATAGCCCGGCACTTCCAGCAGGCGATTGCGGCTGCCGAGGCACAGGATCAGCTTGTCGTAGCGCAGTTCGGCGCCGTCGCTCAGGCGCAGCCGCTGGTCCGCCCGGTCGATTGCGGTGACCCGCAGCCCGAGCTTCACGTCCACCAGGTGCTGCTCGTAGTACTGGGCGCTCCGCAGCAGCAGCCGCTCGCGCTCCAGTTCGCCCGCGAGGTATTTCTTGGACAGCGGCGGCCGGTTGTAGGGCAGGTACGGCTCGTCGCCGACCAGGACGATGCGACCGGTGTGGCCTTCTCGACGCAGCGTATCGACGGCCTGCACCGCCGCGTGGCTCGCACCGACAATCACCACCGTCTGTTCCGTCATGCCGACCTCTACGGACCCTGCCGATGACCTATGATGCCGCAAAGCAGCATGGCCGGGGGTGCGTCTGGCTGGGTGCGTGGCTATCCTTGCGCACCAGCCCCGGGCAGTCGCTGGCACCAGCGCTCCATGGTGGTGCGCGGCGCCTGCGGGATGATCGAGAATTCGGCCTGCCCACGGGTAGGCACGGATTCTGCATGAGCAGTCCGAGGTCCCCCTGGGGGAGGCGGCGCGGTGTGGGTCGTTTCGGTTTCCAACGACGTGGGACCGCGGCCGGCCGCCTGACAATGAACACGAGAACCTGAGGAGCCCGAAGTCCATGAAGCTGATCAGCGCAATCATCAAACCCTTCAAGCTGGACGACGTCCGCGCCGCCCTGTCCGAACTTGGCGTGTCCGGCATGACGGTCACTGAAGTGAAGGGCTTCGGGCGTCAGCGCGGGCACACCGAGCTGTACCGTGGCGCCGAATACGTCGTCGATTTCGTGCCGAAGACGCGCATCGAAGTCGCGGTCAAGGACTCGCTGGTCGACCAGGTGGTCGAGGCGATCGTCGCGGCCGCGCGCACTGGCAAGGTCGGCGACGGCAAGATCTTCATCTCCGAGCTCGAGCGCGCCATCCGCATCCGCACCGGCGAGGCCGACGACCAGGCCCTGTGACGGCCCTGTAATGGCCGTGTGACGCGGCGTCCAGCCACGCGCTAGCATCGGTTCCGGACCGCCGGAACCGAGGCTGCAATGACCGACCCATCTCCCGCCGAGGCGCTCGAACGCGCCGTCACTAAGCTGCACCTCGGGCGGCAGCGGCGACACATCTTCCTGTGCGTGGCGGGGGAGAAATGCGCGCCCGTCGCTCGTTCCGAGGAAAGCTGGGACTACCTCAAGCGCCGCTTCCGGGAACTCGGCCTGGTGGACGTCGACGGCGGCGTGATGCGGACCAAGGCACATTGCCTGCGGGTCTGCGTCGCCGGCCCGATCGCCGTCGTCTATCCGGAGGGCGTCTGGTATCGCAAATGCACGCCGGAAAACCTCGAACGGATTCTCCAGCAACACCTGATCGGCGGCCGGCCGGTGGCCGACCTCGTCATCGCCGATGCGCCGCTGGCGCCTCCCGCGTAAACGTTGCGAATTCCACACGATTGATTCCGGGTCCCGGCGGTGTCTAATCCAGATGACGACCGGTTCTGCGACAAGGTCCACTATCGGACCGGGCTGCCAGTCGGCATCATTTGAGCCCCCAGGGCGTAAGCGGTGTGTTGATGCCTCACGCGATCCGAATCCATGCCCACGGCGGTCCGGAAGTGATGCGCTGGGAAGAAGTCCCGTCCGTCGCTCCGGGGCGGGGCGAGGCGCTGGTGCGGCAAACGGCCGTCGGGCTCAACTTCATCGATATCTACGAGCGCACCGGACTGTATGGCGGGCAACTGCCGACC
>JBAVJR010000321.1:0-13418 GCA_049687855.1 Steroidobacteraceae bacterium
GCCTACACCGCCCGGCGCATCGGCCGGGCCCTATCGCGTTCTTCCTCCTTGTATTGCAGTTGGAGACCATTTTCTGATGAACAGCCTCTTTGCACCGACCACGCTCGCCGGCCTCCCGCTGCAGAACCGCATCGTCATGGCGCCGCTCACGCGCAACCGGGCCGACGTGATGGGCGTACCGAAGCCCTTCGTCCGCGACTACTACGCACAACGCGGGAGCGCCGGACTGATCATCTCGGAGGGCACCCAGACGAGCTTCGCCGGCCAGGGTTACTGCCGGACACCGGGGATGCACACCCCGGAACAGATCGCCGCCTGGAAGCGCGTCACGGACGCGGTCCACGCGCGCGGTGCGAAAATGTTCATGCAGTTCATGCACTGCGGCCGCATCGCCCACCCGCTCAATCGGCAGATCGCGGATGTGCCCGTGGCGCCGTCGGCCGTGAAGCCGGCCGGCCAGATGTGGACCGACCAAGCCCAACTGCAGGACTACCCCACGCCGCGCGCGTTTGAAACCGCGGAACTGCCGGCACTGATCGAGGAATTCGTCACCGCGGCGCGCAACGCGATCGCGGCCGGCTTCGACGGCGTCGAGCTGCACTCGGCCAACGGCTACCTGCTCAACCAGTTCCTGGCCTCCAACACCAACCTGCGCACCGACGGCTACGGCACCTCGCTGCAGGGGCGCATCCGGTTCGTGGTCGAAGTCGTCGCGGCTGTGGCCGCCGCCATTGGTGCGGCACGCACTGCGATCCGGGTGTCTCCCGGCCACATGTTCAACGACATCGTCGACGCCAATCCGCTCGAGACCCACGTCGCGCTGCTCGACGCACTGCCGACCGCGGACATGGCTTACGTGCACGTCATGCTGGCGGACGCGTTCAGCCCGCAACTGAATAACGCCGGCGACCCGCAGCTGCTGCTGCGCACGTTGCGCAACCACGTCAAGGGCACGCTGATCGCGGCCGGCAACCTGACGGCCGAGAGCGCACAGGCGCACCTGGACTCAGGTCTGCTGCAGCTCGCGGTGTTCGGGCGGCCGTTCATCGCCAACCCCGACCTCGTCGAGCGACTGAAGAAGGGCACACCGCTGGCGGCTCCGCGTGCGGAGTTGTTCTACACGGCGGACGCGGAAGGCTATAGCGACTACCCGGCGCTGACGGGGTAAGCGCGGCTTAGAGCCGCTCGGCGCCTTCGAGCCGCGACAGTCCGCGATCGAACGTTCCGAGCGGCAAGTGGCCGGCCTTGCGCGCAACCTCGAGAACCAGGCAATCCGAGAAGCCGAGGGCCGGCCGAGCACGGAACTGCGCGAGCGCGCGTTCGACCACGTCCGCGTCCTGGATGGACAACTGGGCGTGGTTGAGCAGCATTTCGATGGCGGCGGCCAACTGCACCGCGGAACGCTCGTGCACCGCATCCAGCACCCAGGTCGTTTCCGCCAGCACGAGTTGGGGCACCCAGGCGCCGTCAGTGATGAACGCTTCGGCCGCCTCGACCTGCTTCAGATCATCCCGCACGATCAGCCGCACGAGCAGATTGGTATCAACCGCGCGCATGTTTCCGCCGGATGTACGTGCGAACCCCCGCCTTGACGTCGGTGGGCTTGCGCTTTCCGGCCTTGGTGGCGCCGAATACCGCCGCGTGGATGTCCGCCGACGTGCACTTCCCTTCGCGCCGCACCATGAAGGCGCCATCGCGCCATTCCCAGACCAGCACCGAACCGGGCCCGACACCGAGTTGTCGTCGCACCTCTGCCGGCACCGAAATCTGCCCTTGCGCCGTCACCTTGGACTGGATGCTGCTCATCAAAGTACATTACCCCGGTAATGCAACCAGGTCAATCGACGTCGCCTGCCCGGCTCAACCGGGGACGCTGGACCGTGGATCGTTCGATTTTCGGGCCATCTCGACGGCGCCACCGCCTTACCTGCCGACCGACACGTCGCGCCCGTGGAGCTGGCGATCGACCTCGCGCCGGCTTACTGGTTAGCGGAGCGCCACCACGCGCTGTGGTCCCCGCGCAGGACCTCGTGCGATGGCATCGGGTAGTACGCCAGCTCCGGTCCGTTGCCGACGTAGAAGCCGCCCTTGACCGTGCGATACGGAAACTCGGGCGAATGGACGCGGTGGACGAGCTTGTTCTGCTTGCCGTCCGGGCTGACCTGCAGCAGCGCCTCGCGCAGGTGATGGATGAACGGATACGGCAGGTCGCCCACCGGCCCGTCGAGCGGATCCGTTGCGAGCGCGCCGAGCGCGAGTTCTACGAAACACAGGCCGGGGAAACGGATGAACTTGGCCGGCTGGCTGGTGATGCTGGAGTAGTACGCCTGCGGACCCTGCGTGCTGACGACCAGGCTGTTGACCGGTGCCAGGTCGTGATACAGGTGCAGGCCCCGGTCTGCCGCCGGCACCGAGCCCGCCCGGCTCACGCCCAGGGTGTGCCCGTGGGCCGTGGTCAGGTAGAGCTTGCGCAGTGCGCTCACGGGAATCTGCTCGAGCACCCGGTACATCGAGACGTACACCGAGTTCTTCGGGCTGCCGTCCGGATGCGGCACGCAGCGATTGAGCGCCTCGTCGATGTTGAAAGCCGGGTGGCGAAATGCGGGATCGACCTCGAAGAAGATCGCCTGCCCCTTGGACTTGTAGCGATGGCCTGTCGCGTAATACTGGCCGAACTGCTCCGGCGTCAGCATGGAGGCAATCAATGCCTCGGGGAGCAGCGAGAAATACAGGTGAATCGTCATGACTGTGCACTCGGTCCAGTTGGGGGCTCAAATCGGTGGCACGGGAAAATACCCGCCGCGCGCTCAAAGCACAACCCATTAGCGGTGAATCCCTATGATACGCACCGATACCGGTCACCGACGCCTTGCAATCGAGGGCTGCCGCCCCCCATCCGTGCTCGTGACCATCCGCGGATAGTTCACTCGCCGCTTATCTGCTAGCGTCGATGATTCCGCGATCACCCCCTGCTGCAGGGAGCACGCCGCCGATGTATGTCGTCATGGTCGCGTCCGAGTGCGCGCCGGCCGCCAAGGTGGGCGGTCTGGCGGATGTGGTCTTCGGGCTCAGCCGCGAGCTCGAGCTGCGCGGCCACGCGGTCGAGATCATCCTGCCGAGATACGACTGCATGCGTCATGACCAGGTCTGGGGCCTGCACGTGGCTGACCATGAACTCTGGGTGCCCTGGGACGGCGGCGCGATCCGCTGCACCGTCTGGTTCGGTTTCGTGCACGGCCGCAAGTGCTTCTTCATCGAGCCGCACTGCGCGCAGGCATTCTTCGACCGCGGGACCTACTACGGCTTCTGGGACGATCCCGAGCGCTTCGCGTTTTTCAGCAAGGCGGCGCTCGAGTTCCTGTTGAAGAGTAACAAGCGTCCCGACGTGATTCATACGCACGACTGGCAGACCGCGTTGGTGCCGGTCCTGCTGTACGAGTTGTACGCCAGCGCGGGACTTGCCGACCAGCGCGTGTGCCACACCATCCACAACTTCCGTCACCAGGGCGTGACGGGCCCCGGGATCCTGCGCGCCACCGGCCTGAATCGGCCCGAGTATTTCGGCGCGCCCGACCGGATGGGAGACGAGTTCAACCGGCACTCGATCAACCTGATGCGCGGCGCGATCCTGTATGCGAACGCCGTGACCACCGTATCGCCGCACCACGCCTGGGAGGCGCGCCACACCGACCTGGGCTTCGGACTCGGCCACGCACTGCACGTCCACCAGGACAAGTTCGTGGGCATCCTGAACGGCCTGGACTACGAGATGTGGAATCCGGAGACCGATCCCCACATCCCGCAGCATTTCGGCGCGACCAGCCTGGACAGGAAGGCCGCCAGCACGGCCGCCCTGCGCGAACGCATGCTGCTGCGCGACGGGCGACGACCGATCCTCGCCTACGTCGGCCGCCTCGATACCCAGAAGGGCCTGCACCTCATCCGCCATGCCCTTTTCTACGCGCTCGAGCAGGATGCGCAGTTCGTCCTGCTCGGCTCGGGCTCCGAGCACGGCATCAACGAGGACTTCTGGCACCTGAAACTGCGGCTGAACGACAACCCCGATTGCCACCTCGAGATCGGTTACGACGAGGACCTCGCGCACCTGATCTACGCCGGCGCGGACCTGCTGGTGATGCCGAGCCTTTACGAGCCTTGCGGACTGACGCAGATGATCGCGCTGCGCTATGGCACGGTGCCGGTGGTGCGGGCCGTCGGCGGCCTCAAGGATACCGTGTTCGACTGGGACCATTCCGCGATGCCGCGGCAGCAGCGCAACGGCTTCGTCTTCGAGCATGCCGACCCGCCGGGACTCGAGTCCGCCCTCGACCGTGCGCTCGGCCTGTGGCGCAACGAGCCCGCGCTGTTCCACCAGCTGATGCTGCAGGGGATGGCCTGCGACTACTCCTGGAACCACCCGGGCCAGCGCTACCTGGACCTCTACGAATTCATCCGCCACAAGTAGGCCGCGCGATGTCCTCGCTACCCGAGTACGTGGACGGCCTGCCGAACCTGAGCGGCTCGGAGCCGTTGATCGAGCGCGCCATTGCCGAAGCCGGTGACCGGCCGGTGTTCCTCGACGACAGCCGCATCGCCTTCGACCGGATCCGCAGCGCCTGCGCCATCGCGCTGCACATGCACCAGCCGCTCACTCCGACCGGTGGCGACGACCTGCGCACCGCAGCGCTGATCGGCAACCTGCAGTGCATGCTCGAGCACCCCGGCGTCGGCGACAACCACAACGCGCCCGTGTTCCGGCACTGCTACGCACGCATGGGCGAGTTCATTCCCGCGCTGCTGGCCGAAGGCCGCGAGCCGCGGGTCATGCTCGAATATTCAGGCACGCTGCTGCACGGCCTGCGCGCCATGGGAGCTCATGAGGTGATCGACAGCCTGCAGCGGATCACCTGCTCACCGGATTACCGCCGCGCCGTCGAGTGGCTCGGCGCACCCTGGGGGCACGCGGTGGCACCGTCGACGCCGGTGCAGGACTTCCGCCTGCACGTGCGTGCCTGGCAGCACCACTTCGCCGCGATCTTTGGCCTCGACGCGCTGGCGCGCGTGCGGGGCTTCTCGCCGTCCGAGATGGCATTGCCGAACCATCCAGAAGTGGCTTACGAGTTCGTGCGAACCTTGCTCGACTGCGGCTATCGCTGGGTGCTCGTACAGGAGCACACCGTCGAGGAGCCGGCCACGGGCGCGACGCCCAGTCGCCCGCACCTGCCGCACCGGCTCGTCTGCCGCAATGCCGCAGGCGAGACGGCGAGCATCGTCGCGATCGTGAAGACGCAGGGCTCCGACAGCAAGCTGGTGGCCCAGATGCAGCCCTGGTACGAGGCGCAGGGCCTGGCGCGTAGCGAGCTCGCCGGGCACTCCGTGCCGTCGCTCGTCACGCAGATCGCCGACGGCGAGAACGGCGGCGTGATGATGAACGAATTTCCCTCGAAGTACTTCGAGGTGGTGCGCGCGGCCTCGGGCAGTGACGTTCCGCTCATGAACGTGACCGAGTACCTCGAGCATCTGTTCGCTTGCGGCATCCGCGATTCCGACCTGCCGGAGATCCAGCCCCTGTTTCACAGTCGCATCTGGGCGCGCATGCAGCCGGGCGACGGCACCGATCGATTGGAAAGCATCATCGACGAGTTGCGGCACGAGGACAGCCGTTTCCACGTGGAAGGCGGCAGCTGGACGAACAGCCTGACCTGGGTGCGAGGCTACGAGAACGTGCTGGGACCGATGGAAGCGGCGAGTGCCCTCTTTCACGACACGGTCACCTGTCGACAGCTCCCGACCGGCGAGCGCCGCTATCGCAACGCCCTGCTGCACCTGCTGGCCTCGCAGACGAGCTGCTATCGCTACTGGGGCCAGGGCCAGTGGACCGACTACGGTCGCGAGATCTGCCGTCGTGCCACGGATATACTGACCTGCGACTACTAACGGGACGGACCAACCGCCTTGCCTCACCCTGGAGGTCACACGTGAGCCGAACCTCTCATCCGCGGGCGCTGGTGCTGACCACCGCGCTGTTCCTCGCCGGCACGGCAACCGCCAAGGCGGCCTGTCCCGCGTTCCTGGACCACGAGTTCAAGAAGCTGCGTTCCGCCGACAGCGTCAACCTCTGCTCGGCCTACGCCGGCAAGCCGCTGCTGATCGTCAACACCGCCAGCCACTGCGGCTACACGCCGCAGTTCAAGGGCCTCGAGGCCCTGCACCGGAAGTACCGGGAACGTGGCCTGGTCGTGGTGGGCTTCCCGTCGGACGACTTCAACCAGGAAGCGAAGGACCAGGCCGAGACCGCCGACATTTGTTACATCAACTATGGCGTGACCTTCACGATGCTGGCGCCGTCGTCGGTGACGGGCAAGGACGCCAATCCCGTCTTCAGTGAACTCGACCGCCGCACCCAGGAGCCGACCTGGAATTTCAACAAGTACCTGGTCAGTGCGGACGGCAGGCTCGTGCAGCACTTCGACAGCGAGGTTGCGCCCGAATCGGCCAAACTCACGGCGGCCATCGAACATCTGTTGCGCTGAAGAGGTCCCGCGTCATGGCGCTGAACGTTCTCGGCACCGATCTCGAGCCCTGCTCGCTCGATCCGCTGACCGGGTACTTCCGCGACGGCTGTTGCAATACCGATAAGAACGACCGTGGACTGCACGTCGTGTGTGCACGCGTCACGCGCGAGTTCCTCGACTTTTCCACCCGGCGCGGCAACGACCTGGTGACCGCACGTCCGGAATTCGGCTTCCCGGGGCTCAAGCCCGGTGACCGCTGGTGCCTCTGCGCGATGCGCTGGGTAGAGGCCCTGGCAGCAGGCGTGGCGCCGCCCGTGGTGCTCGAGAGCACGCACGAACGCGCGCTCGCGGTCGTCACGCTGGAACAGCTGAAGGCCTCGTCGCTCGCGCACTGAGTGGCGGGCCTGCCGCGACATCCCGCCGACCACTGATCGCCCGGTCCTCCGAGTTACTTGAGGTGCGCACCCTGGCGGCGCTGCAAGCCCTACTTCCTCACCGGGTCGAGGTCGCGGCGCTGAGTGCCTGCGTCGCAGACTTGGCCTGCTCCAGGCCCTGCATCAGGACCCCAGTCGACTCGATTACGAGCACGAACGCCTGCTCGTTGGCCTCGTCGCGCTCCGCGGCTTTCTCCATCTCGTCCGCGACGTCAGCCATGGACGCCAGCGCGCCCATCATCAATGCGTCCATGCCGGACAGGCGCTGGACCGCCGTCGCGGTGTCCGTCTTGCCCTCGACGACTTCCGCTTGCAGCAGCGCCAACTCGAACATCACGCGACCGGATGCGTCCCTGAGCCCGTCGCCCAGTTCGCGTGCGCGCGCCCGCAATCCCTCGTCCAGCGGCACGGCCAGCAGCGACTGAAGCAGGCTCGCCGCCTGGGTCTCCATCGTGTCGGCGCAGTCGCGCACCGCGGCCATGGCTGCCCGCAGCATCTGCCTGTCACGCGTAGTCATCGCCCGTCCGCCTTTGTCTTTCTTCCATAAGCCAGCTCGTCCATCATCTGCGCAAAGCGCCCCCAGCTGACGCGCTTCTCCTTCTGGCGGTGCGCACCCCACCAGTAGAGCGAACCGCGCCCGACCTGCAGTTCACCGAGTTTCTCTTCACGGCAGTAGATCTCGAGCTTGAGCGCCGACTTCGCTTTCACCAGCGTGAAGTTCTCGATCTCGGCCTTCACTTCGTACTTGCGTTCCGGCGACGCCGGGCGGCGTCGTGCCTTCTTCTTGGCTGCCATGATCACCCCTGTCCGTCGCCGGGTCTTGATCCCGCACGCGCCACCGGCACCTCTGGCGCGCTCCCATCCCGGGGAGCGACGACCACGTTACCCGCAGTCCCGGTCCGCGGCATCCGCAATTCCCCGCAAGCCCGACCTGGCAGCCGCTCCATCCTGGCACTCGTCGCGCAGCTACTCCTTGACATCTTCCAGCCGCAGGCGCGGCAGACGCGTGCTGGTCGTTACGCTTTCATCCCAACTGATGGCGCGATTGCGTCCCGCCGTCTTTGCCAGCAGCAAGGCCTGGTCGGCGCGTTCGATGGACTCTTCGATGCTGACCTCCGGATCCAGCAACGCGAGCCCGAACGAAGCGGTCACCGGGAGACCGCTGCCGTCGGGACCGCTCACCAACGGCTGGCGTTCGAGGCCGTCGCGGACGCGCCTGATCGCCATCTGGCCAAGCGCTAGATCCGCCCCGGGCAACGCAATCAGGAACTCGTCGCCACCGTAGCGGAACACCTTGTCATAGGGCCGCAGGTGCTGGATGAGGAATCGAACTGCGCCGGCCAGGACCGCATCGCCCACGTGATGACCGCACCGGTCGTTGATGTCCTTGAAGTGATCGAGGTCCATGAAGACGAGACAGCACGTCTGGACGTGGCGCTTCGCCAGCTCGTGCCACTCACGCAGCTCGCGCAGCATCTCGACGCGATCGTACGCGCCGGTCAGCGCATCGCGGTTGCGCAGCGCGCTCTCGATCTCGTGTCGCAGTGAATCAAGTTCGCGGCGCAGCTGCGCGCATCTCGCCAGCAGCTCCTCGAAATCGTCACGCACGATGGGTTCATTCGCCGCCACCTCCCGCAGCACCCGTGCGGCGACCCGATGCAGGCGCTCGTGCTGCGAGCCGACCGCGGTGAACGCCGGTTCAGCCCGCAACTCGGCCGGTGCCTGCTGGTAATACCACCGGCCAAACAGGCAATTGAAGTGCGCGTCTTCCGCCAGCTCGTTCAAATCAGGCGGCAGTCCGCAGACGATCTCGCGCAGCAGGTTGGCGTGCCACTCGACATAGTATTGCGTGGCGTGTTCCAGCTGCGCCAGTGTCGTGCGCAGCGTGCTCGGGTCCATGTTGAGCATCAGTGTTCACCCCTACTCCCCACGCCGGTCCCCGTCGCATCGTCGAACCACCGACTGTCCGCCATCGCAGCCCTGTGGCGGTGGTTCGCTTGCCGACCGGCGAATGATCGCTCCGGATCGTCGAACCCGGCCCCGCGCTCGAGGCATCCGCTGAGCACGCAACCGCCGGTGCCGTTCGTGATCGCTCTGCGCCTCGCGCGCCAGGCCGCATTCACAGCTTCCCCCTTGACCGAATTCGGTACAAGAGCGGAGTTGGCAGCGCAACAGCAAATTTCGTGCAGCCAGTCACAAATCGAGCACGAAGCAGACCAGCGGGCCTGCCAGCGCGGGACAGGGCGTCACGTCGTTCTCGCCGTCAAGGCGCTGCGCCCGTGGCTCACTCGCCCCGCCGCGCACGCAGTAGCGGTTCGACAGCCTGCTACCCCGCACCCAGGTACCGCATCACGAGGTACACGACCCCAACCGCATACAACGGCCCGAAGATCTGCTTGTTGTGCCGCGCCAGCCACTCGGGCAGGTAGATGTCGAAGTTCGCTCGCCGGTCCTGCGTGTAACGCGCCGCGACTGCCGTGAGCGGGCAACTCCAGCGGTGGATCCACAGCACGACGACCTCGCCCAGCACGATCGCCGCCATCACGGCCGCAGCGCCCAATCGTCCCTGCCACGCCAGCCACGGGATCGCCACGATGCAGCCGGCGAACACCGCCCACACTGCCGTGTGCAGCAGCCTCACCGCCCTCAATCGACGCGCGGCTTCGTGCGTCATGCCCTGCGTCTCACCCGCATGGCCATGGACTTACCGGGCCGCAATGCAGCCGGACACCGCCGCGCCCCATGCCGGGAGCGCGACGACAATCCTCGATCGTCAACTCGTCAGGCTTCGTACTTGAACGACAACGATACCCGGGCCCGGTACGCAACGACCTTGCCGTCCTCGACTTTCATGTCGAGCTTGCTGACCTCGGCGACACGCAGGTCACGCAGCGACCTGGCTGCCGCCTTGATGGCACTGCTCGCGGCGTCCTCCCAGGACACGGTGCTGGTGCCGATGATCTCGGTGACGCGGTATACGCCGCTGTCTGACTTCTTAGCTTTCTTGGCCATGTCCGCTCTCCTTCTGGTGGCAAGGCACGAGCCGCCAGCCCGCACCTCGATTGGATGATCATACGCTCGCGCGCCGCGCGCGCGCATAGCACTGTCGCCAAATGGAAACACTCCGGTCACTTTCCGGAGTGCGCGAATGGCGGATACTCCTCACAGCGATGAGGACTGCAGCCGATGCCATCCCGTGGCACCGGGCAAGCACGAGGAGCACCGATGCGTTGGGCGATGAGTTGGACTGACACCGTGAAAGCGGCCGCACTGACCGTCCTGCCCGAGCGCACGGCAACGGCTTCTCGGGCCGTCGCCGGCGCGCCGTGGAGCTGGAACCCGCACGACGTCTGGCTGTCGCGCATCAAGCCGCGTCGCGAGCGGGCCGTCCACCCTGCCCAAGGCAAGGTGAGTGACTCTACGACGGAAGCGCGCCAGGGCGCGGCTCGTCACGCTGGGCTGCGCGACTGAATTCCGCGTTCGTGCATCCCAGGGCCCGTCGGCGCACGAATCCCAGCTCATCCACCGGACACCGACGTCTCCGGGTCGGACAGGATCACCGGCTTCCCCCCCCGCCGGCCCTGCTCGACCCCGGGGACGAAGGCACTTCACCGTTCGACGATCCACCGAACTCCCGATGCTCGTTCACGGCGTCGCTGGCCCCACACGCGTCCATCGACAACGAAAGACCCCGGCGCGCCAGCCCGTGTCAAAACGGACTGGCGGGGCCGGAGCTCGGGATCGTGGCGCCGTCACGCTGGCCTGTCGCTTGCCACGCACGATTGGTCATGGCAACGGCGCAGAGGCTGGCACGAGACAGCTACCTTTGAATGGACTCGATGTAGTCCACTATATTCATGACTCGTGCCCTGGCAGCGAGATTGACGCACTGGGCGAAGCTGCCGCTGTAGTCACCGCCGCCGCCACCGGGGACCGGAGTTTCGGCTTCCTGGCTGAAGATGGGACCCCAAACAGGCATTTCCCGCGGACCGTGGGCGCGCGCCAGACCCAGTTCCCTGCCCTCGATCGTCTTGCGCAACATCGTGTAGGGGAAATGACCGTCGTTCTTCTTGCTGATCACGGTCAAGTCGGTGGGCCTGACTTTCAGCGTGTCAGCCAACGGACCATTGCCCATGCCGTCGACCCCCTGGCAAGACGCGCAATAGGCGACAAAGTCTGCCTTTGCAGCCTCGTTCACCTTATCGCCTGCTATCGCCAGAGAGGACGCGAAGGCGAGCGCAAGCACCCAGAATAGTCTCTTCATGATTCGCTCCTTGCTTTAGGAGACGGGGCGCACGGTGTGTGATGCGTCAACCGGCCCATTCCCATAACTTAGTCGGTTGGCACAGACCCGCAATTCGGGCTTGTGGAATCGTCGACAGGTATTAGCCGCCGCGTGGCCCAACTGAAGAAACCCCGGCGCGCGGCCAAGGTCGAGCGGGCTCGAGCCACCGGTCGAATCCGAGGGCAACGAAGCGAAACACGATGTCCCCCTTTTTCGCCTTCGGAGATTGATGATCCGGCGACCGACGGCGTCCTTCTGAGGTCTTCGTGGAGGGCAACTGGCAGAGCGCCGGTAATGCTTCATTTTTACGATTGAGCCCGCTGACCTTCCGAAACTACGTAGCGGGCTCTGGCTGCGTGCTTGCGATAATGGCAGTCGCATCCAGCTGCGACGATCCCTGCAGACCGCTGCAAGGTCCGCACGCACCGTCGCAGCGCCGCCAGGCATGGCTCGTACTGGAGGCCACCCGCATGACCGCGACACCGACCCGCCCATCGATTCGCACGGCGATCCGCCTGTTCTCGCTCACGGCGCTGCTTCTGCTTTCGACGCCGGTCGCGCTGGCCACCGACTGGCCGACCTTCAAGCCGGGCAACTGGACGTTCGACCGCACACTGACACCGACGGGTTCCACGCCAGAAAAGATTTCACGCACTGAGTGCGCCGACCCGACCGCCGACCAGAAGGCGCAACGGGCGATGCTCGCCAAGGCCGGCTGCCAGTTCACGCCGCTGGTGCAGAGCGGCAAGACGTACCGCTACTCCGCGACCTGCAAGATGGCCGGTATGACGATCAAGTCGGATTCCGTCCTGACGGTCGACAGCGCCGAGGCCTACACCATCACGGTCGATTCGACTGAGGACGGCGTAAAGACGCACGAGGTGCTGCGCGCACGCCGCACCGGTGATTGCAAAAAGTAGATGAGCACCCTGACCAAGCTTGCACTCGGAGTGATGGGACTGCCGGTGCTCTCGAGCCTGCTGTGGGCCGCCTTCGGCGTGAACCGCCGCGCCGGTGGACGGACGGCCCCCTCGGCCATCAACGCGCAGGAGATCGACGTCTACGTGGCGCTGCCCGACGGCGCCTATCTCTACGATGCCCGCAAGCACGCGTTGCGGCTCATCGCGGGCAGCGATCTGCGGCGCGTCACCGGTTACCAGGATTTCGTGGACGACGCCCCGCTCGACCTCGTCTATGTCGTGGATCACTCGCGCATGAAGATGATCCCCGTGGCCAGCCGCGAGAGCTACGCGTCCGCGGCCGCAGGCGCGATTGCGCAGAACGTCTACCTGTTCGCCGCCAGCACCGGTCTCGCCACCGTGATCCGCGCCTGGATCGACCGTTCCGCCATCGCGGACGCGCTCGGTCTCACCCATGACCAGCACGTGCTGCTGTCGCAAACCGTCGGCTACCCGCAGGCCTGACGCGCCGGTCATCGGCTGGCGGCCGGCGACCGCATCCACTCACCCCGCCGCGCCGTCCTCCATCATTCGTCGCAGCAGCGTACTGGTCGTCTCCGCGGGATCCCAGCTGCACACACGGTTGCGCCCGGCCGTCTTGGCTACCAGCAAGGCCTTGTCCGCCCGGTCGATGGACTCCTCCACGCTGCTGTCCGGATCCAGCAGGGCGAGCCCGAACGACGCCGTCGTGGTGATCAAGGGGCCGCCGGCACTCGCGACAAATGTCGCCTCGGCGATCCGCTCACGGATGTGACCGATCACCTTCTGCCCGGTCTCCACGGCCGCCCCAGGCAGCGAGATCAGGAACTCATCGCCCCCGTAGCGAAACACCTTGTCGTACGGTCGCAGGTGTTCCATGACCTGTCGCACCAAGCCGGCCAGCACCTGGTCGCCCGCGACGTGACCATGCGTGTCGTTGATCTCCTTGAGATGGTCCAGGTCCATGAAGGCGATACAGCACTGCTGCACGTTGCGCCGGGCCAGCTCGCGCAATTCCCGCAACGCGGGCAGCATCTCGACGCGACTTTGTGCTCCGGTCAGCGCATCACGCTCCCGCAGCGATCCCGCGATCGAATGCCGCAGCGAATCCAGTTCCAGCTGCAGGCGCTCGCCGCCGGCCACGAGGTCGTCATAGTCGTCACGAGCGACCGGCACGCCGGTGGTCACCTCTCGCAGCATCTGTGCTGCGACCTGGTGCAACCGCCTGTGTTCCGCCTCGATCGCC
>JBAVJR010000322.1:0-1553 GCA_049687855.1 Steroidobacteraceae bacterium
TGATGCCCTCGATCGTCGCCTTGACGATGCCTGCCGGGCCTTCGGCCATGAACAGCAGCACGCAGTCGTCCTTGGCGGCAAACTTCGAGAAGTGGAACGCGCCGTCCGGCGGGTCGTAGAGGCGGGCGACCGACGGCTTGTAGCCGGCGACCATCACTGCGCGCAGCGCCTCGAAACCGGGGCGCATGTTCTTCAGCGTCCAGCCGACGAACGTGTTGTTCTGCGGCAGGTACGGGAACAGCTTCACCGTGACTTCGGTGATGTAGCAGAGCGCGCCTTCGTTGCCGATGACGACGTGGCGGATGTCCGGGCCCACGGCGCGGCGCGGCACGTTCTTGATGAGGGTGATCGTGCCGTCAGCGAAGACCGCCTCGAGGCCGACGACCATGTCTTCGATGCCGCCGTAGAGCGTCGAGAACTGGCCGATGCTGCGCGTGGCGACCAGTCCGCCCATCTGCGCGATCGGCTTGGACTGCGGCGAATGGCCCGTGGTCACCCCGACCTTGCGGCACTCGTCTTCGAGCGTCTGCAGGCACACGCCGCACTGGACGGTCGCCTGCATGTTGTACGTGTCGATCTTGAGGATCCCGTTCATGCCCGAGCCGTCGAGCACGATCGAATTGGCGACTGCCGTCTCGAGACCGCCTTCCGTTGCGGTGCGGCCGGTGCGGGCCACGACGTTGATGCGGCTCTTGTTGGCGTACTTCAGCACTTCGGCCACGTGCTGCGTGCTGCGCGCCATGACCACCGCCGCCGGAATCGGCCGCGTGAACACGCCGTGCACGTCCTCGTAGAGACGCAGGCGGTCGATGCTGCTCTGCTTCAGTTCCTTCTCGTCCGTGATGACGTTGGCGCCTCCGACGATTCCCTGGAGTCCCTGGACGATGGCGGTCTTGCTCAAGGCCATGATGCGGTCCTTTTCGGTCGTTTCCGGCGCGTGCCGGTGTCAGTGAAAGAGAGGCCAGGACCGTTCGAGGACCTGGTCAGTCGAATTGCGGATGTCGCGGAAGACCTCGTCGTTCATGCGGCGGTACACGTCGGTATTGGCGGCATCCGGCGCGAACGACTCGCGGGGCTTTTCCATGCGCGCGGCGGCAGTCGCGAAATCCGGATACACACCGGTGGCCACTGCCGCGCAGATCGCCGAACCGAGGCTGGCGCCGCCCGGGCCGTGCGCACGCGACGCGGGAATGCCGAAGACGTCGGCGAAGATCTGCATGAAGAGCGGGCTCGAGGAGCCGCCACCCGAGATCACGATCTCGCGCAGCTCGGTGCCGAGTTCGCCGGCCATGGCGTCGACCTTGTCTTTCATCGTCAGCGCGATCGCCTCGAGGATGGAGCGGTAGCCGTGCGCACGCGTATGGCGCGCGTCGAAGCCGAGCATGATGCCCTTGCGGAACGGCTGGTCGGTGGGGGCGAGCCAGTCGAGCACACTCATGAGACCGTCGCAGCCGGCCGGGACGTGCAGCGCCTCCTGTTCCAGCACGTGCTCACGCGTGACGCCGCGCGCAGCTGCCGCTGCGGCGAACTCAGGTCCAAGCAGGTCCATGAAC
>JBAVJR010000323.1:0-2964 GCA_049687855.1 Steroidobacteraceae bacterium
GCTCGAGGCCGCGGCCGCAAGCGACTGCACGGAACCGCTCGCGCGAAACGCCAGTGCGGCCACTTCGCCGGCATCGTTGAGCGCCATGCGGGCCATGTCGAGGTCGGCGGCCGCCAGCACTTCATGCAGCAGTGAGACCTCGGCTCCGGTTGCGCGCAACGGCAGCAGACCCCGTGTCACTGGATGTTCGGGCCGCCCGGCAAGCAGTCGGTCGACCTCGCCGCGCCACCACTGGAGCCGCGTGTGCGCGACATCGTGGCTCGTCGCACGGACCGTGTCCCGTATCTCCGCTTCGAAGGCGTAGAGCGCATTGAGCAGCGGTCGCGCCGGCTCGGGGGCGTAAAGGACGGCGAAATACCGCAGCGAACCCGGCGGGGTGCCACGCCGCAACGGGTCGTCCGTCATTGCCCGGGCGTCTCGTCCTGGCCCGAAGTCGGGATCGACTCGATGGCCTGTACCGCAACGTCTGCCGGTGCAGGTTCGGACGGCGCATCGGCGATGACTGCGCGTGCGAGCTTGTCGATGGGCACGAGTTCGTCGATCTCCTTCGCTGGCCGCAAACCGAGTTCCGTGAACTTGCGCGCGCCGGGTAGCACCTGGCGCTCGAGCGAACCGACCGCCGCGTTGTAGGCCTCCACGCTCTGCCCGAGGGTCCGCCCGACTTTTGAAATGTGCGTGGTGAACGTGGCGAGCCGCTTGTACATGTCCTCGCCGAGTTCCTGGATGCGCTGCGCGTTCTCCGCGAGCGCGTTCTGGCGCCAGCCGTACGCGACCGCCTTCAGCAGCGCCACGAAGCTCGTCGGCGTCGCGATGATCACGTGCTGCCGGATGGCGTCTTCGAGCAGCGACGGCACTTCCGCCACGGCCGCGCTCACGAACTGGTCGCCCGGGATGAACAGCACGACGAAGTCGGGACTCTGCTCGAACTGCGACCAGTACGCCTTCTGCGACAGCTGCCGCACGCGTTCCTGCACGGCCATTGCATGGCGGCGCAGCGCCAGGTCGCGGTCTTCGTCGTTCGTGGCCTCCGCAGCCGTGAGGTAAGCATCCAACGGCGTCTTGACGTCGACTACGATCTGCCGGCCGTCGGGCATGTTCACGATCATGTCCGGTCGCAGCGCCCCGTCCTCGCCCGGCACGTGCACCTGCTCGAAGAAATCGCAGCGCTCGACCATGCCAGCCAGCTCGGCCAGTCGACGCAGCGTCATTTCACCCCATTGGCCGCGCACCTCGGGCCGGCGCAGGGCCGTGACGAGGTTGCGGGTCTCGCGCTGCAGCGTGACCTGGCCGAGTGCGACGCTCTCGATCGAGCTGCGCAGGGCGCCGAAGCTTTCCGCGCGTTCCTTTTCGATACGGGCGATCTGTTCGTGTGTCTTCTGCAGCGCTTCGCGCACCGGTGCCAGCAGCGATTCGACGGCCTTCTCGCGTTCCGTGAGATTGCGCAGCGCGACATCCTGTTGCTGGCCGAGGGTCTGGCGCGCGAGCTGCAGGAACACTTCGTTGTTGCCGCGCAGCGCCTGGCCGGCCACCGAGTCGAAGCCACTGCGCAAACGCTGCAGCGCCATGTCGAGCGCCTGGTCGCGTTCTGACGCGACGTCAGAAGCCGACCTGAGTGACGCCTCGGCCGTTGCCAGCCGGACTTCGGCCGCGTGGGTCCTGCGACGCGCAATGAGCCAGCCGATGAGCAGGCCGAACGCGAGCCCGAGCGCTGCAAACACGTAGGCTTGGGCCGTGAGCTCGATCATGAAGCGGCCATTGCATCGAGACGCCGCAGGGTCAGCCAGTCCATCACGTCCTCCGGCCGCTCGATGATGCCGTCAGCGTTCCAGGTTTCCGGATGGTCGTGCTCCCCGAGGTAACCCCAGCCGGCAACCACCGTCTGCATGCCAGCGGCGCGTCCTGCCACGATGTCGCGCTCGGCGTCGCCCACGTAGACGCAGTGATCCGGGGAAACCCCGGTCACGGCAGCGGCGTGCAGCATGGGCAGGGGATGAGGCTTGCGTTCGTTGACCGTGTCGCCGCTGACCACGCAGCAGGCACGCCTGGCCAGGTTGAGCTGCTCCAGCAGCGGGTCGGTGAGCCAGCCCGGCTTGTTCGTCACGATGCCCCAGGGCAGCCCTTCGACCTCGAAGGCTGCGAGCACCTGCTCGAGGCCCGCGAACAGCCGGGTCCCCGCAGCAAGGTTCTGGGAGTAGATCGCCAGGAACCGCTGGCGCAGTCGCTCGAATTCGTCACCCTGTGCCGACGGGAAACCCACCGTGACCAATCGCACCGCGCCGTGCGACACGGACGAGCGCACCGCAGCGAACGGCAGCGGCTCGAGGCCCTCTTCCTGCCGCAGCAGGTTGAGCGCGCCGATCATGTCCGGCGCCGTGTCGAGCAGCGTGCCGTCCAGGTCGAACAGAATGGCGTGGGCGCGGGTCATGCCGCCGCGGCCTGCCGCTCGGGTCGCAGGTGCACGAGGTAATTGACGCTCGCGTCCATCGTCAGCCGCGCCTGGCGCGTGAACGGATCGTAATCGAGGCCGGCAATGTCGATCACGGTGAGTCCGGCTGCGCGCGACCACTGCCTGAGTTCCGACGGGCGGATGAACTTGTCGTACGTGTGCGTGCCGGTCGGCAGCAACCTAAGCACGTACTCGGCGCCCAGGATCGCCAGTGCATAGGCCTTCGGCGTCCGGTTCAGCGTCGACACGAACACGTGCCCCTGCGGTTTCACCAGGCGTCCGAGCGCAGCGATGACCGACGCGGGGTCGGGCACGTGCTCGAGCATTTCCATGCACGTGACGACGTCGTATTCGCCGGCATGAGTCGCGGCATGCGACTCCGCCGCTTCAAGCACGTAGTTCACCTCGACGCCGGCTTCGAGCGCATGCAGCCTTGCCACCTGCAGCACGTCGTCGGCCAGGTCGAGGCCCGTGACCAGCGCGCCTTTGCGCGCCATCGCTTCGGCCAGCAGTCCGCC
>JBAVJR010000324.1:0-2360 GCA_049687855.1 Steroidobacteraceae bacterium
ACGCGACGGTGATGTCCGCCTGCGTGAGGCGATCTTCGATCAGCCAACCCGACGGACCGCGTCGCTCACAGGCCTGCTCGATGACGCCCAGTGCGCCGTGCATCTGGTCGCGGCAGCGGCTTACCCAAGGCTCGTGGTACTTCTGCGGCGGCCGCACCATCATCTCGTGGATCTGTTCGCGCGCCTTTTCAGCAGCCGCGATCGCGAGCGACATGAGTCGCAGCGCCTCACGCCGCGACGTGCCGGTGGCGGGCAACAAGGCCCGGCTCGGCCCGGCAATGTCGTCGATCGCGTCGAGGATGGCCGATGACTCGACCAGCGCGGTGCCGTCTTCAAGCACCAGGACTGGAACGCGGCCCAGCGGGCTGTAGTCACGGATGCGGTCGAAGTCCGTCCCGACCGACCAGTTGCGGTGATCGAAGGGCAGGCCGAGCCGCCGCATCGAGATCGCGACCCGGCGTACGTAGGGCGAATCGAACATCCCGATCAGCAGCACGTGCGTACCTCCTGTGCGTCAACCGGCGGACAGCGCCCGTGCGTGCCAGGCCAAGTGGTCGGCCATGAACGACTGGATGAAGTAGTAGCCGTGGTCATAGCCCGCGTGACGCCGGAGCTGCAGCGACTGTCCGGATCGTGCGCACGCGTCCTCGAAGAGTTCCGGCCGCAATTGCTCAGCCAGGAATTTGTCGCCGAGACCCTGGTCGATCAGGATCGTGTCGGTGCGCGGCGCCCGCTGCACGAGGTGCGTCGCGTCGTAGGCCAGCCAGTCGCCGCGATCCGCGCCGAGGTAGTTGCCGAACGCCTTGTGACCCCAGGGCACCTGTGATGGCGCGACGATCGGGGCGAACGCCGAGACCGACCGGTACTGGCCGGGATTGCGCAAGGCGCAGACCAGGGCGCCGTGACCGCCCATCGAGTGGCCCATGATCGACTGCCGGTTCGTGTCTGCGGCCTTGAGCTCGCGCGCGATCAGCGCCGGCAGCTCGCGCGTCACGTAGCTGTACATGCGGTAGTGCGCTGACCACGGTGCCTGCGTCGCATCCACGTAGAACCCGGCGGCGAGCCCGAAATCCCAGCTGGCATCGTCACCGTGCAGTCGTGGTTCACGCGGGCTCGTGTCGGGCGCCACGAGCATCAGGCCGTGCTCGGCCGCGAGGCGTTGCGCGCCCGCCTTGATCGGGAACGTCTCTTCCGTGCAGGTCAGGCCCGCGAGGTAATAGAGCACAGGCACCGGGCCGGCCTTGGCCTGTGGCGGTTCATACACCGCAAGACGCATCGGCCCGGCACACTCGATCGAGTCGTGCTGGAAGAAGCGTTGGGTGCCGCCCCCGCACGCATGCTCTGAAAGAAGCTTCACCCAGCGGTCCTAGAAGGTAACGACCGAGCGAATCGACTCGCCGGAGTGCATCAGGTCGAAGGCATCGTTGATGCGGGCGAGCGGCAGCGTGTGCGTGATCAGCGGATCGATCGCGATCTTGCCGTCCATGTACCAGTCGACGATCTTCGGCACGTCGGTGCGACCGCGAGCGCCGCCGAACGCCGTGCCTTTCCAGGTGCGACCCGTGACGAGCTGAAATGGCCGTGTCTTGATTTCCTGGCCCGCTCCCGCGACGCCGATGATGACCGACACGCCCCAGCCGCGATGGCAGCACTCGAGCGCCTGCCGCATCAGGTCGACGTTGCCGACACACTCGAAGCTGTAGTCGGCGCCGCCGTCGGTCAGCGCGACGAGGTAGGGAACGAGATCGCCCTGGACTTCCTTCGGATTGACGAAGTGCGTCATGCCGAACTTCTCGGCGAGCCTGCGCCGCGCCGGGTTGATGTCGACGCCGACGATCTTGTTGGCGCCGGCCAGCCGCGCGCCCTGGATCACGTTGAGGCCGATGCCGCCGAGCCCGAACACCACGACGTTCGCGCCCGGCTCAACCCTGGCGGTGTTGATCACGGCGCCGATGCCGGTGGTCACGCCGCAGCCGATGTAGCAGATCTTGTCGAAGGGCGCGTCTTCGCGGACCTTGGCGACCGCAATCTCCGGCAGCACCGTGTAGTTGGAGAACGTCGAGCAACCCATGTAGTGATGGATTTTTTCGCCGCCGAGCGAAAAGCGGCTGGTGCCGTCCGGCATCACGCCCTGGCCCTGCGTCGCGCGGATCGCCGTGCACAGGTTGGTCTTGTGCGACGTACAGCTTTTGCACTCCCGGCATTCGGGGGTGTAGAGCGGGATGACGTGATCACCCTTCTTGAGCGATTTGACGCCGGGGCTGACATCGACAACCACACCTGCTCCCTCATGGCCCATGATGGCTGGAAAGAGCCCTTCGGGGTCGGAGCCCGAGATGGTGAACTCATCGGTGTGGCAG
>JBAVJR010000325.1:0-7381 GCA_049687855.1 Steroidobacteraceae bacterium
GGGATCGGCCGCCAGGAGCTGCTCCTCTGGCTGATTCCTGTCGCCGCGCAAGAACCAACCGGCGCGAGGAGAGCGGCGACGAACACCGCAGCGCTACAGCTCTTCCCAGGGTTCCCGCCCCGACGTAATCGGAGTCGCTGCCGCGTCGGCGTCCGCGAATGAAGCCTGCTGCAGGGCGGCGACCGCCGCGGCGCGGCGAGCCTCGAGGCCGGCGAAGTCGAACGCCTGCGGATCCGCGAGATGCGAGGTCGTGACGTTGCTCAGTGACGAGAAGATCGCCTCGGTGCGCCCGGGGAACTCGCGTTCCCAGTCGGTCAGCATCTTCTTCACGGTGACCCGCTGCAGCTGCTGCTGCGAGCCGCAGAGCGTGCAGGGAATGATCGGAAACTGCCGGGCACGCGCGTAGCGCTCGATCTCGCGCTCGGGCACATAGGCCATGGGCCGGATCACGATGTGCCGGCCGTCCTCCGACAGCAGCTTCGGCGGCATCGTCTTCAGGCGGCCGCCGAAGAACATGTTCAGGAACAGCGTCTCGACGATGTCGTCGCGATGGTGACCGAGCGCCACCTTCGTGATGCCGTTCTCCGACGCATAGCGATACAGCGCACCGCGCCGCAGCCGCGAGCAGAGTCCGCACATCGTGCGCCCCTCGGGAATCACGCGCTTCACGACACGGTAGGTATCCTGCTCGATGACGTGGAACGGCACGCCGAGCGCCGCCAGGTAGTCGGGCAGCACGTGCTGCGGAAAGCCCGGCTGCTTCTGGTCGAGGTTGACCGCGATGAGTTCGAAGCGGATCGGCGCGCTGCGCTGCAGCGACAGCAGCACGTCGAGCATCGTGTAGGAGTCCTTGCCGCCCGAGAGACAGACCATCACGCGGTCACCGTCCTCGATCATGCGGAAGTCCTCGATGGCCTTGCCGACCAGCCCGCGCAGTCGTGCCTGCAGGCGCTTGAAGGTCTTTGAAGTGCGAGTCTGGGACGTGCGATGTTCCCGGGCCTCGCCTGCCGCCGGGTCCGTCGCGGCCGGCGCGAAGGCCGGATCGAGCCCCAAATGCTTGTGCCGGTTCACAGTTTCACCGTTGGCGGGCTCGTATTCTGTCAACCGCCCAATCGGACAGCCTACGGGAAGTGCCCGCGCAAGTGCTACTGCGATGCAGACCGCTCATCATTCCTCCGCTCAGCGCCTGATGGTATCGCACGCCGCCGCGGCGCTGCGCGACGGGGCCTCACCCGCATGAAACCCGAGGGGAAGCCGGCTGCTGTGGCACGGACGGTGTCGCCCGCGCCCGGGCGGCAGCTGCGCCAGAGATGGCGCGAGGCCTGGGACTCCATGTCGCTCGCGGGCCAGTTCAGGATCGCAGTCATTGCAGCGGTCACGCTGACGATGCTGCTCGCCCAGCTCGCCGTCGCGTCGTATGAGTTCGTCGCGAGCTACATCCAGTCGCGCGACCACGTGACCCGGGTCGCGACCGCGATCTTTCAGCACGACGACGAGTTCGACAGCGACGGCATTCTCGGTCGCGTACAGGCGCAACCAACCGTGATCGCGGCAACGTTGCAGCTGCCCACGGGCGAGGTGCTCTGGGGCTTCGACCGGAACGCGCCCGACCTGGCCAGCGGCATCTCCGATGACAGCGCGCCACCCGTGACCGAGAACCGGGTCGCATGGTACGAGCGTAATCGGCTCGACGCAGACCTGCGACAGGAATTGACGTTCGTGGCCCACTCGGTTCCGCTCGCCGCGAATCTCCCGGCTGATCTCGGCCTGCTGATCGCCACGCCGTCCGCGTGGGGCGTGGCCCAACGCCATCTCCAGAAGACGCCATTCATACTGGCATTCGGCTGGGTGCTGGCGCTGCTTGCGGCCCGTCGTCTCAGCCGCCAGGTAGTCGAACCGCTCGAGCATCTGGCGAAGACCACGTACATCGAGGGCCTGCAGGAGCAGGTCCGCAAGACGGCCGGGAGGCGCGGCAACGAGCTGACCCGGCTCGCGGACAATTTCCACGCGCTTGACGACCGGCTCACCGAAAGCGAGCGCGACATGCGCAACGTGCGCTTCGCGGCGCGCCAGCAGATCCTCGAGCACACCCGCGACCTCGAGATGCGACTGCAGAAGATGGAGTCCATGATGCGGTCGAAGGACCAGTTCCTGGCCAACATGAGCCACGAGATCCGCACGCCGATGAACGGCATGCTGGGCATGGCCGAGCTGCTGGCAGGTACGACGCTCGACAAGCGCCAGCGGCGCTTCCTCGACTCGATGCGCGAGGCAGCAGGCACGATGATGCAGATCATCAACGACATCCTCGACGACTCGAAGATCGAAGCGGGCAAGATGGACCTCGTGCCCGAGCCGTTCGAGGTCCGCGACCTCGTCGAGCAGGCCACGCAACTTTACGCCGGACGCACCGAAACCAAGAAGATCGAGCTGAGCTGCCAGGTCGAGCCGGGCGTGCCCGCGATCGTGATCGGCGACGCGCTGCGCCTGCGGCAGGTGCTCGGCAACCTGCTTTCCAATGCGGTCAAGTACACCGATCACGGCGAGATCCAGGTCCGCGTCGGGGTCGGCGACCTTGCGTCCGGAAGCCAGTGCCACCTCCACTTCCGCGTCTCCGACACGGGTCCCGGCATCGCGGCCAGCCAGCACGCAGCGGTCTTCGAGGCCTTCACGCAGCTCGAAAACGCGACGCGTATCGGCGGCACAGGCCTGGGGCTGTCGATCGCGACCGGCCTGGTCCGCCTGATGGGCGGTGAGCGCATCGACCTGCACAGCCAGGTCGGACATGGCAGCGTATTTTCGTTCGTGCTGCCATTCGAGGTCGCGGAGTCCACACCCGTGGAGACCAGTACCGAATTCCGGGGGCTGCGCGCCCTGATCGTCGACGACATGGCGACGAGCTACCTGGCCCTGCAGGAGGCGCTCACGAGTTGGGGCGTCGAGGTCACCGTGACCGCGAGCGGACGCGCGATCGACAACATCGTCAGCAGCGCGGCGCGGCTTGGGAGTCCCTTCGACGTGATCCTGCTCGACCACGCCTTGCCGGATGCCACGACCGAGGACCTGCTCCAGGCAATCCGGCTGGACTCCACCGCGCCTGAGACCTATGTCGCGCTGCTCAGCGCGTTCGACTTCGAGCCCCGCCAGGTCGGCAACCGGGCCGTCAGGCCGGACGTCTGCGTACCGAAGCCCGTTCGGCAGCAGCAGTTGCGAAACCTGCTGCGGACGGTGCTCGCGGCACGCGACGGGACCGAGGCGGATGCAGTCGCATCAGCGACGCCTGCCACGACGGCCGGCGAACGCCCGCCGGGACTCGGGCTCAACGTGCTCGTCGTCGACGACAACGTGATCAACCGCGAAGTGGCGAGCGCCATGCTCGAGGAACTCAGCTGCCGCGTCGTCATCGCGGAGGACGGGCGCGCGGCAGTCGAGCACGCGCGCACCAGCCGTTTCGACGTCATCCTCATGGACTGCCAGATGCCGGTCATGGACGGCTACGCGGCAACCGCCGCGATCCGGAGCGACGAGAGTGGCCGCGGAGCACCCCCGACGACGGTCATCGCACTGACGGCAAACGCGCTGACGCGGGACCGGGAGCGCTGCCTCGCGGCGGGCATGGATTCGTTCCTGAGCAAGCCTTTCACGCAGGCCCAGCTGCAGCAGATTCTCCGGCCGATCGCCGAGGCGCGCGGCACCCTGCTGCCGCCTCGGCCCGCCGACACGGTCAAACCGGTCATTGCGCCGGTAGCCAGCCCAGCCACGCCCAGCGACGCGGCGTTCACAGTCGCCGCGCCCGACCTGACTGCGACCGCGACCATAACGCTGCTCGACACGGGATTGTTCGAAGAGGTCACCGCGCCCGGCGCTCCGGTCCTCGACGAGGAACAGGTGAACACGATCCGGGGACTGGGTCGGCCCCAGATCTTCGAGCGCCTGTGCGACATGCTGTTCGCGTCCGCGCCTGAGGCGCTGCGCAGGATCGGCTCGGCGCTCGAGGCCGGCGAACTCGCAGCGGCCGGGACCGCGGCGCATTCGCTCAAGTCCGCAGTCAGCAACCTTGGCGGACGCCGGCTCGCCGAACAGCTCGACGCATTGGAGAACGCGGTCCTCGAGCAGGCGGACCTGCAGGCTGCGCGTCGCGCGGCCTCCGGCCTGGAACGGGCTTACGCACAACTCGAGACGGCCCTCCGGGACCAGGCCAGGCGCAGCACCGGGACCTGACCGGGATGGACCCGACCGATTGCACATTCCGCACGGAGATTTCGCAGACATGGATCCAGCACACATCACCTCGATCCTGATTGCGGACGACGACCCCGCACACCTGCTGCTCGCCGAGGCCGCACTCGGTGGCGCTGGGTTCGTGGTGCATACCGCCAACGACGGTGAAGAGGCGGTGCAGCAGTTCGAGCCCACGCAGCCCGACTGCGTGATCCTCGACGTCAACATGCCGAAAATGACCGGGATCGAGGTCTGCCGCAAGATCCGCGAGCGCGCCGACGGTCGGCTGCTGCCGATCCTGATGCTGACCGGACGCAATGACATCGTGTCGATCAGCGACGCCTTTGCCGCGGGAGCGAGCGACTTCGCCCAGAAGGGCATGAACCCGCGTCTGCTGGTCGAACGGGTGCGATTCCTGCTGCGCGACCGCGCCATGCAGGACGATCTCTGGTCGAGTCGCTCCAAGCTGCTGCTGGCACAGCGCATCGCGCGGGTCGGCCACTGGGAACTGACGCTCGACGGCAAGACGCTGGACATGTCGCCGATGGTGGGCCAGATCCTCGAACGCGATGCCGAGCCGCTGGAACGGTACGAGTCGTTCGTCAGGATGCTCGACCCCGCCGAGCAGGTGCTGGCACGACAGGCGTTCATCGCGTGCGCCGCCGAAAACACCGGGTTCAGCTCGGAACACCGCGTGCGCACCGCCACTGGCAAGGACCTCTACATCCACCAGGAAGCGGAGCTCGTCCAGGCCGCCGGCTCGGCGCACGCACGCACGGTCATTGTCACGCTGCAGGACCTCACCCGCTTGCGCAGCGCCGAAGACGCCGTGCGCACCTTGTCCTACTTCGACAGCGCCACGGGCCTGCCGAACCGGCGCTACCTGCTCGAGCAGTTGTCGATCGCACTCAAGGACCGCAAGCCCGGGATCGCCATGGGCGTGGCGGCCTTCCGCGTGCACGGACTCGACCGCATCGTGCAGGCGCACGGCGCCGAAGTCGCGGAAAAGGTCGTGTCCGAGGTGGCTCGGCAGGTCAGCGAGTACCTGGCCGAAGCCTGCACTGCGGGCACTCTGCTCAAGCATGCCAACGCCACCAGGCTGTGCCGCACTTCCGAGGCCGGACTCACGATGCTGGTCCACAGTCGCGAGCCGGTCGAGACCCTCCCGGATCTCATTTGCGCGGCACTTGCGCGCGTCAGCGGCCAGCCGACCAACCTCGGTATCGAGTACCTGCCGGCCGTCAGCGCGGGCCTCGTGCTGGTCGATGCCGACACGACGGACGCAGAGCAGCTGTTGACCAACGCGCAGGCAGCCTCCGAACAGGCGCGGGAACCACGGTCCTGCGAACTCTTCTCGCCGGTGCCACTGGCTCGCTCGCGCCGGCGGCTGGCGATCGAGTCGGCGCTGCGGCGGGTGATCGAGGCAGGCGAACTGCACCTCATGTACCAGCCGCGCGTAGCGAGCGACACGCTCGATGTCACGGGTGTCGAATGCCTGCTGCGCTGGGAGCATCCGCAACTCGGCTCCGTCAGGCCCGACGAATTCGTGCCGATCGCCGAAGAGACGGGCCTCATCGAACCGATCGGCGACTGGGTCCTCGACGAGGCCTGTCGGCAGCTCGCGTCGTGGCGCACGCGTTTCGAGGACGATTTCTTCGTGTCGGTCAACGTCGCCGCACGGCAGCTGCGCCAGCCGGACTTCGCCGCGCGGATCAACGCGGCGCTCGACAAGCACCGGCTGCCGGCACACGCACTCGAGATCGAGATCACGGAGACCAGCATCGTGCACGCCCCGCAGGAAGCCCGTCGCATGCTCGAGACGCTCCGGCGCGAGGGAGTCCGGGTCTCCATGGACGATTTCGGGACCGGGTACTCTTCACTGGGGCAGATCCGCCGGTTGCCGTTCGACTGCCTGAAGCTCGACCGGTCGCTGATGGCCGATCTGTACACGGACGTCGGCGCCCAGGGCGTCACGGCGGCGGTCCTGGCCATGGCGAAGACTCTGCGGATCCGGTCGGTAGCCGAGGGCATCGAGGACCCGGAGTCGCTGGAAATGGTGTGCTGGCTTGGTTGCGACGAGGTGCAGGGGCATTACATCTCGCCACCCCTCAAGGCCCGCGACTTTGCCGACTGGCTGGACGCAGGCGGCGCGGTCGTACTCGCGCGACGCAGGGCGGCCGCCATTGCGGCAGAACTGGAAGCCTCGAGGATCGAGCCCAATGCCCCATTGCGGACCGCTGGCCTGCCGTGAAGCTCCAGGACCCGGGTTCGGCGTCAGGTCGAGACCCGGCGCACACGACGCTCATGGCGTCAGCTGACGACGGCCGTCCCGGCGCTTAGCGCACCCGGCTCCCCGGTCCGGGTAATTCCGGCCGCGACCGTCGCGGCGGCCTCCACGTCGGTCTCGAGATACTTCGACTCCACGTAGCGCAGCCACGGCGCCGCCGAGAGCGTCCTGCCTGTTGCATCCTTGATCAGTTCCTGCGCGCCCACGCTCGCACCGCGGCCGTGCACGTTCTGCCGCAGCCACTCGAACAGCCCGCCGAAGCGACCGCTCGCGATCTCCGAGTCGAAGTGCTCGCTCTGCGTGCGCAGGGTTTCATGGAGCTGCGCGGCGATGAACGAGCCGAGCGCATACGACGGGAAATACCCGAACTGCCCGAGCGCCCAGTGCGGATCCTGCAGGCAGCCTTCGGCGTCCGTGGCCGGGCGCAGCCCGAGGCGACGGTCGAAGCCGGCGCGCCACGCCTCGGGCAGGTCCTTCACCGGCATGGTGCCTTCGAAGATCTGCTTTTCCAGGTCGTAGCGCAGCATGATGTGGACGGGGTACGTGAGTTCGTCCGCGTCGGCGCGGATCGCACTGCGACGCACGCGCGTGAGCGTGCGGTAGAGGTTCTCGACTTCCCACTCGGGACCGGTGCAGCCGAAGTGCTTCTCGAGCAGCGGTCGCAGCCACGTGAGGAACGGCCGGCTGCGGCCGATGATCATCTCGAGCAGGAGCGACTGGCTTTCCTCGAGCGCCATGCCGCGGTCGCGGCCGACCGGCTGGTCGCGCCATTCCGCGGGCAGGCCGAGGTCGTACATCGCCTGCCCGACTTCGTGCAGCACGCCCATCAGACCGGTGAACGGCTCGTTGACGTCGTAGCGGGTGGCGATGCGC
>JBAVJR010000326.1:0-10716 GCA_049687855.1 Steroidobacteraceae bacterium
GGCTACGGCCTCGCCAACGTGGAACTCGACGTGCCCGTGAAGCCCGATACCGTCTTCCAGACGGGATCGGTCGGGAAGCAGTTCACCGCGATGGCGGTGATGATGCTCGTGGAGGAAGGCAAGCTCGGGCTCGACGACCCGATCGTGAACTACTTTCCCGGCGCTCCGGCGACGTGGCAGGGCATCACCGTGCGGCACCTGCTGACCCACACGTCCGGCATCAAGGACTGGGAGGGCAAGACCGACCTCGACTACCGCAAGGACTACACGGAGGACGAACTCGTCCAGGTGGCGATGAAGCTGCCGCCGGACTTCGCCCCCGGGACGCAGTGGAGCTACAGCAACACCGGCTACGTGCTGCTCGGCATTCTCGTGCACAAGGTCAGCGGCAAGTTCTATGGGGACTTCCTGGCAGAGCGGGTGTTCGCTCCGCTGGGCATGGCGTCGACACGCATCATCAGCGAGTCGGACATCGTGAAGAACCGTGCGGCCGGGTACACGCTCGCAACAGGCAAGTTGCAGAACCAGGAGTGGGTCTCTCCCTCGCTCAACACCACCGCCGACGGCTCGCTCTACACCACGACCCTCGACCTGGCGAAGTGGGACGCCGCGCTCGGGGCGCGACGATTCCTCAAGCCCGGGAGTTACCAGGCGATGTGGTCACCCGTGAAGCTGCAGGACGGCACCACCTATCCCTATGGGTTTGCCTGGGGCTTCGACGTGCAGCGGCGCGAGCCGGCGATCCAGCACACCGGCTCCTGGCAAGGCTTCAAGACCGCGATCGTTCGCTACCCTGGACCGAAGCTCACCGTGATCGTGCTGGCCAACCTCGACCAGGCGGATCCTGTGTTCCTCGCCACCACGGTGGCGGGCCTCGTTGAGCCCGCACTGGCCTGGCCCGACGTGCAGGTCGCCGTCGTCGATCCCGATCCGGCGCGCACGGCGCAACTGCGCGAGGTGCTGCAGGCGTGGGCGAAAGGCGAGACTTCGGCACGCATGGCAAAAGGACTCCGGAGCACGAACGCGGGGACGGCCCGCGAGAAGGCGAGCCGCGAGTCCACGCAGAAACAGCTCGCGACGGCGACGGGCTTCAGGTTCCTGGCCGAAGACGACGTCAAGGGCCGGGGCATCGAGCTGCGCGGGGAGACGATCCGCACCGTCGTCTTCTACTTCATGCCTGGCGAGCGCGACAACCGCTATCGCTTCTTCCTGAACGACAAGGGACAGGTTGCCGACTTTGCTGCCGATTCCGCCGACTAGTGGTCGAGCGCGCCATTCGGCGCATCGGGCGATCCTGGATCACCCGGCTGGTGCTCGACGCAGAAGGCAGCGCAGCCGGGGTTTTTAGATTGGTGGCACCACACGTCGCGCCGCGGTGATCAGAGATGGCAGCTGAGTTGTTTTCAGCGCTGCGTCCCGCGTGGTGCCGATTCGATTCTGTCAATCCTTAAACCACGCTGTGACAAGCGCTACAAGGTTTTGGAGACATAACGCGAGATCTCTTTTCTCCGCTGCCGAACACGTTATGTCACGTGGACCTTCGCGTCGCGCGATGCACGCACGCCAGAGGACTGTTGGCGCATGCCAGGAGTTGAACGCACGTCACAGAAATGCCAACGCCGTCCGCGATGTGACGCAGTTCTCGGTATGCTAGCGGCATGGGAAACCAGGGAAAGGTTCAGCGAGTCATCCGGGAGCTTGTGGCTACTCTCGTCGAAGAGCTTGGCCCCGACGAAGCTGCCCAGATGCTTGAGATTGCGGCGACCAAATTGCGGGGCGCGGGTCGCAGCCACAACCAGGCGACGGCACACGAGGTCAGGACGGTTCAGGCCCAGCCGAGAATCGTCGCACGTCGTTAGCTGCAAGGTCTCGACGCTCAAGACCTTACAATCTCATTCGATGTTTTGAACCTGCTCACGCCGCCCTGAAACAGAAACCCCGGCGCGGGGCCGGGGCGTCTGCCAACGCATTGCAACCTGGACGGTCGCGTGCGCCAAGGGTATGCGAGTTACTTGATTGCGATCTCGCGCAACTGGTACTCGCCGGTGATCATGCGCATGGCCGGATAATCCCGCTGCGCCATCTCATTTGTTTCCTTGTTGCGAGCCTCGCCCCACTTGGCCATGAACGCGTCATAACGCGCCTTGTTGGGGGCCAGCGCCTCGTCGTTCTTGAACTTGACCACCAGCAGGACGTTGAAGTCGCCGCTCTCCGGCAAGTCGCTCGCGTAGATCTTGTAGTCTTCGATCTGTCCCAGTTCCTTGGCCACCTGGCTGGACGCGACCCATGTTTTCTTGATGCCCTCGAGATAGGCATCTCCCATGTTCGGTTTGACCTTGACCGTCGTGACTCTCCAGACGGCGTCGCTGACCGCGTAGTCCTTGTAGATCTCCAGGTCTGCATAAGCCGCGCTGGAACAGAAGGTGACAGCCAATACCGCTAGCGAGATTTTCAAACGCATGATTTTCCCCTGAATTTGCTTTATTGAAATCGACCGGGCCAAGAGTGCGCTTTGGTCCTCTTGAACCACGAGGGATAGCCAATTCAATGCAACCTGTCAAGGCGCATTGCGGTAGTGACCCGGCTATCTCCGCCCGTGGCGGCTATTCGATGTTCTGCACCTGCTCGCGCATCTGCTCGATCAGGACTTTCATGTCCACGGCAGCGCGAGTGGTGTCGGCATCCTGCGATTTCGACGACAGCGTGTTGGCCTCGCGGTTGAATTCCTGCATCAGGAAATCCAGCCGGCGGCCCGCGGGCTCCCTGGCGTCGAGGATCTGCAGGGCTTCCGTGACGTGGCTGCCGAGGCGGTCGAGCTCTTCGGCGAAATCCATCTTGTAGGCCAGCAGCACGAGTTCCTGCTCGAGCCGCGCGGGATCGACCGGACCGCCGAGCTGTGCGACTCGCTCACCGACCCGTTCGCGGATGCGGGCGGCGATTTCGGGCAGCCGCTCGCGCAATTGCGCAACCGTCTGCGCGAGCGACTGGCAGCGTCCGAGCAGCATCTCGCGCAGCCGGCCACCTTCGCGCGCGCGCGCCTCGTTCAATTCCCGAACCGTCTCGTGCAGCAGTTCGAGCGCGACCGCCTGCACGGGCTGCAGGTCCTTTTCGGGCTCCCGGATCACGCCCGGCCAGCGCAGCAATTCGAGCGGACTCACCGCTGCCAGCGAGGAGTCAGTCAGGCCGGCCACGTCCCGTGCGGTGCGTGCCAGCTGGTCGACCAGGGCGCGGTTGATCTCGAGCGTACCGGTCTGCGCGGGCTGCCCGCGCAGGTAAATGCCGACATCGACCTTGCCCCGGCGCAGCGCGGCGGACACGGCCTGCCGGGCATCGCCTTCGAGGCCGCGCAGGTCTTCGGGCAAGCGCAGAGAAAGCTCGAGATACCGGTGATTGACCGAGCGGATTTCGCACGCGAGGGTGCCCCAGGGCCCTTGGCGTTCGCGCCGCGCAAAGCCGGTCATGCTGCGGATCATCGGGCCTCGCGGGTGGGTACAAACCAATCCGGCACCCGGTAGCGCTGTATGTGCGCGACGCTAAGTGCTATAAATCACTGGCAATTCTATATGACAACGGGCGTGCCGGAGCGACCCTTGCAGATCGAGCACGCAGACCTGAGCCTGATCGGGCATCGTGAAGAAAACCAGGATCGAGTCGCCATTGCGGATGCTGACGGCACCGTGATGCTCGCGGTCGTGGATGGCATGGGCGGACACGCCGACGGTGCGCGTGCTGCCGAAGTGGCCGTGCGCGCCATGCTCAACGAGTTCTGGGAGATGAGCCGGCCGTTGTTCGATCCGGAGGGCTTCCTGCATCTCACCGTGGGCCGGGCACACGAAGCCGTCGTAGCCCTCGGCCAAGGCCTGCCCCCCGAAATCCGTCCGCGCGCCACCTGCGCGCTCTGCCTCGTGCAGGGCTCGAGTGCGTACTGGGTGCACGTCGGCGACAGCCGCGTCTACCAGCTGCGGCAGGGCAAGGTGTTCGAGCGCACGCGCGATCACAGTCACGTCGAACTGCTGCTGCGCGCGGGCCGCATCACCGAGCGCCAGGCGCAGGGGCATCCGATGCGCAATTACGTCGAATGCTGCCTCGGCGGCGATCCCATCCTGCCGGAGATGACGCTGAGTGGCCGCCGCGCCCTGGTGGCCGGCGATGTGCTCATGCTCTGCTCCGACGGGCTGTGGTCGGGGCTCGACGACGCACAGGTTGCATCGCTCAGCACGAGCCCCAGGGATCATCTGCGCGACGCGCTCGTGACGCTCGGCGGGCAGGCCGTTTCCAATTCCGCGCCTTACGCGGACAATACGACGGCCGCAGCCATCCGCTGGCTCGGCCCCTGAGGCTGGTCGCGTCTGCGGCCCGTCCCTCACTTCCCGGAGACCGATCACCTTGAGACCGAGTGGCCGCGCGCCAGACCAGCTGCGCCCCGTCCGTATCACGCGCGGGTTCACCAGGCACGCGGAAGGCTCCGTGCTGGTCGAATTTGGCGAAACGCGGGTCCTCGTCACGGCCACCGTCGAAGAAGGCGTGCCCGGCTTCATGCGTGGCAAGGGTGAAGGCTGGATCACTGCCGAGTACGGAATGCTGCCGCGCGCGACGCACACGCGCAGCGCGCGCGAAGCGGCGCGCGGCAAGCAGGGCGGCCGCACCCTGGAGATCCAGCGGCTGATCGGGCGCTCGTTGCGCGCCGTCGTCGACATGCGCGCGCTCGGTGAACGCACGGTCACGCTCGATTGCGATGTGCTGCAGGCCGACGGCGGCACGCGGACCGCATCGATCACTGGCGCGTACGTGGCGCTCGCCGATGCCATGAGCACGCTCGTCCGTCGGCGTTCGCTCGCGGCCAGTCCTCTGCACGGACAGATCGCCGCAGTGTCGGTCGGCATCGTGCGCGGCGAACCGGTCGTCGACCTCGACTACGTCGAGGATTCCTCGGCCGAGACGGACATGAACGTCGTGATGAACAACGGCGGCGGTTTCGTGGAGCTGCAGGGCACCGCCGAAGGCCACGCTTTCCGCCGTCACGAGCTCGACCAGCTGCTCGACCTGGCGGCGAACTCGTGCCAGCAGCTCTTCGCGGTGCAGCTCGAAGCGCTGCAGGCTCCGCTCGCGGTGGTTCCGGAAGGAGCGCCGCGAGGCAAGGCGCGCTGAAGCCGCGTGGGCATTCCCGCGCGACTGGTCCTTGCCACCGGCAACGCCGGCAAGCTGCGCGAAATGCGCGAAATCCTCGCGCCGTGGCAGGCCGACGTGCGCTCGCTCGCCGAGTTCACGGCGGAGTCCGCGGCCGAAACCGGCCTGACCTTCGTCGAGAACGCGCTGCTCAAGGCGCGCTTTGCCGCGCGCGTCTCGGGGCTGCCGGCCATTGCCGACGATTCCGGCCTCGAAGTGGACGCGCTGCACGGCGCGCCGGGTATCTACTCGGCGCGGTATGCGGGTCCCGCCTGCGACGATGTGGCCAACAACGCCAGGCTGTTGCTCGACCTCGCGCCGGTCGCGGACACCGCGCGCACCGCACGCTATCGCTGCGCGATGGTCTACCTGCGCTGGCCCGAGGACCCGTCACCCGTGATCGCGCAGGCGGCCTGGGAAGGCCGCATCGGCCGCGTCGCTCGCGGCGCCGGCGGCTTCGGTTACGACCCGCTGTTTCTCGTGGACGACGGCGCGCGGACGGCGGCTGAACTCGCGCCTGCGGACAAGAACCTGAGAAGTCATCGCGGCCAGGCGCTGCGCGGCCTGGTCGCCGCACTCGCGTCCGGCGCGCCATGATCGACGCGCGGCGGATTCCGCTGGCGCTCTACGTGCACCTGCCGTGGTGCGTGCGCAAGTGCCCCTACTGCGATTTCAATTCGCACGCCGTGCCTGCGGGCGGCATTGCCGAACAGGCCTACGTCACGGCGCTGCAATGCGACCTCGAGCATGCCGCCACAGGCGCTGCGGGGCGCGAGGTCGTCTCAGTGTTCTTCGGCGGCGGCACGCCCAGCCTGTTCAGCCCGGCTGCGATCGGGCGGGTACTCGAGCATGCTCGCGCGCTGCTGCCGTTCGCTGCCGACGCCGAGATCACGCTCGAGGCGAATCCCGGCACCATCGAGCACGGCCGGTTCAGCGAGTACGCGGCGGCCGGCGTGAACCGCGTGTCGGTGGGCGCACAGAGTTTCGACGACGAGCGGCTCGCCGTCCTCGGCCGCATTCACGGTGCGAACGACACGGCTCGCGCGGTGGACGAGCTGCGCGCCGCCGGCATCGACAACTTCAACCTCGACCTGATGTACGCGCTGCCGGGCCAGGACCTGCGGGGCGCCCTGGCGGACCTCGAACGTGCGATCGAGCTCGGGCCCACCCACGTTTCGCATTACCAGCTGACGCTCGAGCCCGACACGCCGTTTGCCAGGCGACCACCGCCGCGGCTGCCCGACGACGAGGTGGCGTGGACGATGCAGCTCGAGTGCCAGGCGCGGTTGGCCAGTGCCGGCTTCGAACAGTACGAAGTTTCGGGTTACGCACAGCGCGGTCGGCGCTGCCGGCACAACCTCGTGTACTGGGAATTCGGTGATTACCTTGGCGTGGTGGCCGGCGCGCACGGCAAGTTGACCCGGATCGCGTCGGGCGAGATCGAGCGCACCGTTCGCGTGCGCCATCCCGCAGCCTATCTCGCGGCCGCCTCGGCGCAGGAGCGCCTGGCCGAGGTGCGCACGGTGCCGGCGTCTGACCTGCCGTTCGAATTCACGCTCAACGCGCTGCGGTTGCCTGCAGGTTTCACCGAACGGCAGTTCGAGGAGCGGACCGGGTTGCCTGGTGCCGTGCTGCAGGGGCCGATCCGCCAGGCCGAGGCCCGCGGCTTGCTCGAACGGCGGGAGGACCGCTGGCAGCCAACCGCGCGGGGCCGCCAGTTCCTGAACGACCTGCAGGGGCTGTTTCTCCCTGTTTGACAGATATTTAGCTTCGTTTCGGCAACCGGCCTGCGGCGCCGCAGACTGCTGGCGGCTGTGAACGGGCTTGCATGCCGGCATCGAATGGAGTAGCCAAAACCCAGTTATGCACAAGGGCGGGGAGGAGGCTAATTTTCGGCAGGTTACGGCCTGTAGCGAAAGTGAAACCTTAGGCGGTGGATATAAGCATTTGATATAAAATGGAAAATAGGCATGATCATTTTTTGATCAATGCAGAAATTACCGCGTTTCGCACGGCGGAAGGTCCGCAGCCAGTCCATTCATCCACACAGTTATCCACAGCTTTTGTGGATAACATTTGTTAAATGGGCCCGGAGCGGTCAATCGAGAACTGGTCCAGCGGCCTGAGCCGGCCTCAGCCTGATGTCGCTTGTCGATTACGCCGCACGTCCCTATAATTCGCCCCCCTCTTTTGCACCTGCCTGGAAGCTGCGCCATGAAAGACGCGATCCACCCGAACTACAAGGCGATCAACGTCACCTGCAGCTGCGGCAACACGTTTGCAACGCGTTCCACGCTGGGCCAGGACCTGCAGATCGAAGTCTGCTCGAACTGCCACCCGTTCTACACGGGCAAGCAGAAGATGGTGGACACGGGTGGCCGCGTCGACCGTTTCCGCAAGAAATACGCAACGGGCGCTGCGAAGGCCTGACGCTCTGCCGCCCGGCTCCGGCCGGAGCGCGGACGACCACGACGGGGCGCCTCAGGGCGCCCCGCTGCGTCTGTGGGGTCCGCCGGCTTCTCTCCCGCGGGAACTTTCTGGCCCGCGTGGCGCACTCTAGACTCAGGACTTGATAACCCGGAGCGAACCATGCCGATCCCGCCGCGCCTGAAGCTCGCTGCCCTCGCCCTCGCGGCGACGGGGGTGCTCGCCGCACTGGGCGGCTGCGCCACGAACCCCGTCACCGGCGGGACCGATATCGTGATGATGAGCGAGGCGCAGGAGATCGAGCTCGGGCGCAAGATGCACCCGCAGATCCTGCAGCAATACGGCCGCTTCGAGGACGAGCAGCTGCAGCAGTACGTGAATGAAGTCGGCCAGCGGATCGCCGCGAAGAGCCATCGCCCGAACCTGCAGTACACCTTCACGGTGCTCGACGGCGACGACGTCAACGCGTTCGCGCTGCCCGGCGGCTTCGTCTACATCACGCGCGGCATCATGGCCTACCTGAATTCCGAGGCGGAACTGGCCGCGGTGCTCGGCCACGAGGTCGGGCACGTCACGGCGCGCCATTCCGTGCGCCAGCAGACGGGTGCCACTGCAGCGGGCGTCGGTGCGATGGTAGTCGGCATCCTGACCGGCAGCGGCGACCTCGCAAACGTCGTCAACATGGCCGGCGGCGCGCTTGTCAGCGGTTATGGCCGCGACATGGAACTGGAGGCCGACAAGCTCGGCGCGGAGTACCTGAACCGCATCGGTTTCGAGCCCGAGGCCATGATCGATGTCGTGCGCCTGCTCAAGAACCAGGAAATGCACGAGGTGCAGGTGGCGCGGCAGGAGAACCGCAAGCCCCGCGTGTACCATGGCGTGTTCGCCTCCCACCCCGACAACGACACGCGCCTGCAGGAGGTGGTCAAGGCCGCCGGCAACGTGCAGAACGCCGAAGACCGGCCTCCGAACCGCGACCTCTACTTCGCCCGTATCAACGGCCTGCCCGTGGGCGACAGCCGGGCACAGGGGGTCGTGCGCGGCTCGCGCTTCTATCACGCCGACCTCGGCATCACGCTGGCCTTCCCGACCGGCTGGATCGTCGACAACCAGCGCACCAAGGTGGTGGCCTACACCGAGGCGAAGGATGCCGTCATGATCGTGTCGGCCGAGGCGCCGCCTCCCGGCATGGCGCCCAGGGAGTTCCTGGGGCGGATGCTGAAGAACGTCGCGACGACCGAGGCCGAGCCGCTCCAGGTGAACAGCCTGGACGGCTACCGGGCCATCGTGCGCAGCATGCCCCTCCCCTGGGGCAACCAGGGGCCGGCCAACGTGGCCGTGGTCTACTACAACAACCTCGCCTACATCTTCCAGGGATTCACGCGCCAGGCGGCGGGATTGTCGAGCTTCGAGCCGGTCTTCCTGTCGAGCGTCAAGACGTTCCGCCGGCTGCGGGACAACGAGTTCACGGCCGCCGAGCCAGACCGGATCCGGGTGATCCAGGCCGGCAATCAGACAAACATCGCGCAATTGGCGCAAAAATCGCCGATCAAGAAGTATCCGGCCGAGCAGCTTCGGCTGCTGAACGACCTGTATCCGAACAAGGAACCAACGCCTGGCCAGAAGCTCAAGATCGTGGAGTAGTACGGTCTTGAACAAACTTTGCTGCCATGCAAACCTGACTGGCCAACCCCGGGTTGCCGGGGCGCGAGTGTCGATACGGGGTTTGCACCACGATGAGCAGCAAGAAGTACGAACTGGTCAATACCGAGACCGGTAAGAAGTCCGTCCTCGAGGCGCGCAGCGGGACGGTCGGCCCGGACTGCGTCAACATTGCCAGCATCAACAAGGATCACGGGGTCTTCACGTTCGACCCGGGCTTCATGGCCACTGCGGCGTGCGAGAGCAGGATCACCTATATCGACGGCGACAACGGGGTCCTGCTTTACCGCGGCTACCCGATCGAGCAGATCGCAGCCAAGTCGAATTTCCTCGAGACGGCATACCTGCTGCTCCAGGGTGAACTGCCGGCCAGCAGCCAGTTCGAGCAGTTCGACCGCTCGATCCGCTACCACACGATGCTCAACGAGTCGCTGCTGCGTTTCTTCAACGGCTTTCACTACAACGCGCACCCGATGGCGATGGTGTCCGCGGTGGTCTCGTCGATGGCGGCGTTCTACCACGACTCCATGGACAACAATAACCCGCGCCACCGCGAGATTTTCGCGCACCGCATCCTGGCCAAGATCCCCACCGTCTCGGCCGCTGCGTTCAAGCACATGCTCGGCCAGCCGTTCGTCTACCCGCGCAACGACCTCGACTACTGCGCGAACATGCTGAACATGTTCTTCGCCGTGCCGGCCGAGGATTACGTGGTCGACCCGGTGGCGGCCCAGGCGCTCGATCTGCTGCTGATCCTGCATGCCGACCATGAACAGAACGCGAGCACGTCCACCGTGCGTCTCGCCGGCAGCACGGGCACCAATCCGTACGCGGCGATCTCCGCTGGCGTTTCGGCGCTGTGGGGCCCCGCGCATGGCGGCGCCAACGAGGCCGTGCTGCAGATGCTCGAGGACATCGGCACCGTCGACAACATCGAGAAGTTCCTGGCGCGCGTAAAAGACAAGGACGGCAGCACGCGGCTCATGGGTTTCGGTCACCGCGTCTACAAGAACTTCGACCCGCGCGCGAAGATCATCCGCGAGATGTGCCACAAGGTGCTGTCGCGCCTCGGCCAGAACGACAACCCGCTGTTCGAGCTGGCGCTGCGTCTCGAGGAAATCGCGCTGAAGGACGAATACTTCATCGCCCGCAAGCTCTATCCGAACGTCGATTTCTACTCGGGCGTGATCTACAGCGCGCTCGGCATCCCGCGCTCGATGTTCACGGTCATGTTCGCCATCGCGCGCACCGCCGGCTGGGTGGCGCACTGGCAGGAGATGATTGGCGACCCGGCGATGAAGATCGGCCGGCCGCGCCAGCTTTACACCGGGCCGACGCAGCGGGACTACGTCGACGTCGACAAGCGCGGCTGAGTTTTTTCGCGTGTGGCGGGAGTCGGATCGGCTCGCGTAGCACGCGGCCGATTCGGTGGTTCTTCCGGATCGCGGAAAGGCAGATACG
>JBAVJR010000327.1:0-2021 GCA_049687855.1 Steroidobacteraceae bacterium
GGTTCGGCGAACCGATCGTGCAGGGCGTGATCAGCCGGGACGACCAGGGCGGGCCGATCCGCGACGGTTCGATCGACGAATTGCTCGCAGCGACCGACGTCTTTGTCGATGGCAAGAAGGCGCGTGGACCTGCGGCACAAACGGTGATCGTGGTCGAGACACCGGCGTTCGAAGGCTCGAAGTTCGAATTGCGCGTCGCGGCACAAGGCGCGGTCGTGCAGCACGTCGGGGACTTGTGGCTTTCACTCGCGCAGTCGACGGCCGTTGCCCCGGCCCTGGCACCGCCCGCCCACTGAGCATGCCAGCCAGAAGACCGTAGCCCGCGATGCGCCTGTTCCTGCTGCTAGCCCTGCTCTACTTCGCGCAGGGCCTGCCTTCCGGCCTGATTGCGAAAGCACTGCCGGCACTGCTGCGTGACCAGGGCGTCTCGCTGTCGCTGATCGGTTTCACCAGCGCGCTCGCGCTGCCGTGGGCCCTCAAGTTCCTCTGGGCGCCGCTGATCGATCGCTACGGCACACGCAGGCAGTGGCTGCTCGGCCTGAACGGACTGGCGATGGCGTTGATGCTGGTCGTGGCGTCGCAGGACTTCGCAGCCTGGGTCGACCGGCTGCCCTGGCTGCTCGCAGTGCTGTTCTGCGCGAACGTCGCTTCCGCCACGCAGGATATCGCCACCGATGGCTATGCTGTCACCAGGCTAAAGCCGGAATGGCGCGGCCTCGGCAACAGCATCCAGGTGGTTGGTTACAAGCTCGGCATGGTGACGGGCAGCGGCGGCTTGCTGTGGCTGGTCGCGCATCACGGCTGGCAGGCGAGCTACGGCGGACTGGCATGCCTGATGCTGCTCGTGATCGTGCCGGTCCTGTTCATGGAGGATGCCCGCACGCCGACGCAGCAGGCGGCGACGCACACGGACTGGCACGGCCTGCGGGGCTACGCCGGGTTGTTCCACGACTTCGTCGCACGGCCCGGACTCGGCTGGTGGCTCGCAACCATCGCGCTGTACAAGTTCGGTGACTCGCTCGCCTCCCGCATGACGGGGCCATTGCTCAACGACAGCGGGTTCTCGCTGGCACAGATCGGCGTAATCACGGGCGTGGCTGGCGCCACCGCAGGAGTCATCGGCGCTTTCGTCGGCGGCGCGACGCTGTTGCGCATCGGCCACCGCGAGGCCTTGCTGGCGTTCGGCGTGCTGCAGGCGCTTGGACTCGCGGGCTACCTGCTGATCGTCGCCGGCGTGCGCGACCTCTATGCGATCGGCGCCATCGTGTACTTTGAGCAGTTTGCGGACGGCCTTTCGACCGTCGCCCTGTTCACGCTGATGATGGACCGGTGCCGCATGCAATCGCCGGGCACCGATTACTCGTTGCAGGCCTCGCTCATGGTGATGGTCACGGGCGTGGCCGCGACGTTTGGCGGCTTGTTCACCGACCGATTCGGATACGGTGCCGTCTTCGCCACGGCCGCGCTGCTGACCCTGCTGGCGCTGGTGCCCGCGATGCTATTCTTCCGCAACTCCGGCTATCGACGCAGGTCGACGAAGACATGAAAGCCCTGACCACGGCGCAAGTGCTGGTGCTGGCGCGCTTCGCCCTGATGTTGCTCGAGATGGCGTTGATCCGCGCTCACCTCGTCCGCGGCCGCTACACGCTGCAGGACACGCTCGCATCGATCGGCATGCGCGCTGGCAACTATGCGACCAACGTGGCGTTGGCGGGCGCGACGGTCGCAGTCTTCGCCTGGATCTACCAGTTCCGCCTGTTCGACGTCTCGATGAGTTCGCCCTGGGCGTGGGCGGCGATCGTCGTGCTCGACGACCTCGCCTACTACTGGTTCCACCGCATCAGCCACGAGTGCCGCTTCTGGTGGGCCGCCCACGTCAACCATCACTCGTCGCAGGAGTACAACCTTTCCACGGCGATCCGGCAACCCTGGACCGGCGTGCTCGTCGGCACCTGGGCACCCTGGTTCGTGCTGCTGTTGATCGGGTTTCCGCCGGAGATGATCTTTCTGCAGAGCGGCCT
>JBAVJR010000328.1:0-10553 GCA_049687855.1 Steroidobacteraceae bacterium
GCGGATGGTGCTGTGCGGCCAGTTGTTGGTGATGGTGCCGTCGGCGAGCTTGTACCAGCTGGCGCCGGTGGCAGCCCAGACGGACCTGGCGAGGTCCTGCTGCAGGCTGCGATTGTAGGCCTCCAGCACGTCGCGCCTGACGTCGATGCGCCTGGCGCCTCGCGCCTTCATCTTCGCCAGGGCGTCCAGGATGTAGCCCACCTGCGCCTCGATCATGACGAGAATGCTGTTGTGACCCAGGTTGGTATTGGGGCCGTACAGCATGAAGAAGTTCGGGAAGCCGGTGACCGTGACGCCGAGGTAAGCGCGCGCGCCCCTGGCCCATTCCTGCCTGAGGTCGAGGCCGCCGCGACCCGTGATCTGCATCGGAGCCAGGAAGTCTGTGCTCTTGAAGCCCGTCGCGTAGATGATGACGTCGGCGGCGTACAGTTGCCCCGTCCGGCTACGCACGCCCTCCGGCTCGATGCGTTCAATGGAGTCCGTCACCAGTTCGACATTCGACCGCGACAGCGTCGGGTAGTAGTCGTCGTTGAACAGCACGCGCTTGGCGCCGATCGGATAGTCCGGCACCAGCTTCGCGCGCAGCGCGGGATCCTTCACCTGGCGGCGCAGGTGCGCGAGCGATTTCAGGCGCGCGAGCACCTGCACCGGCTTCACCTGCTTCATGAGCGGGGTGAGCTGCATCTCGCCGAAGAAGAACCACTGCGCGTCGTGGTACAGCTTCGCCAGCCCGGGGAACCGCGTGAGCAACCGTTGCGTGCGCGGCGCATACAGGCGGTCCTTGCGCGGCATGAGCCAGTTGGCCGAGCGCTGGAAGACAGTGAGCCGTGTTGCGAGCGGCGCGATCTGCGGCACGAACTGGACGGCGCTCGCGGCGTTGCCGATCACGGCGATGCGCTTGCCGGCGAGATCCACTCCATGGTTCCACTGCGCGGAATGAAATTGCATGCCGCCGAAGGCTTGCTGGCCCGGGATCGCCGGGACGGACGGCCGATTGAGCTGCCCGACGCCCGTGATCACGAAGTCCGCGACGATCCTGGAGCCATCCGCGCAGGTCAGCGTCCACGTGTTGGCGGCTTCGTCATAGGCGATCTGCGCGACCTCCGCATTGAAGCGGCAGTGCGGCAGCAAGCCATGCCCGATCGCCAGTTCGGTCGAGTAACCGAGCAATTCGGACTGCCAGGCGAAACGCCGGCTCCAATCCGTCTTCTGTGCGAATGAGAAGCTGTACAGGAAAGAGGGCGCGTCACACGACGCGCCGGGGTAGGTGTTGTCACGCCACGTGCCACCGAGCGTGGCGGCCTTTTCGAGGATCACGAAGTCGTTGACGCCGGACTGCTTGAGGCGCATTCCCATGCACAGGCCGGAGTGCCCCGCGCCGATCACGACAACATGGGTCCGGCGTGGCTGCATCGGTTCGTTCATCGCTACTCCTGGCCGCGCGCCACGGCCTTGCCTGTCGTCAAGCTTGCAGCGGTCAGCGCAACTCCGCCAGATAGGACGTTCCGCCGAGCGCGTTCATCTGCCGCTGGATCCAGGCCTGCCGTCTCTGGACGTAGCGCGACGGCGCACCGGCCTTGAAGACACTGGGAGCGGGCAGCACGGCTGCGAGCAGCGCGGCCTCGGACCGGTTCAACCGGGCCGCATCCTTGTGAAAGAAGCGGCGGCTCGCAGCCTGCACGCCGTACGTGCCGCGCCCGAACTCGGCGATGTTCAGGTACACCTCGAGAATGCGCTGCTTGCTCCAGCAGGTCTCGATCAGCACGGTGATGCCGGCTTCGAGACCCTTGCGGAACCAGCTCTGGCCGCGCCACAGGAAGATGTTCTTCGCGACCTGCTGCGAGATGGTGCTGGCGCCGCGCACACGGCGGCCGCGCTCGCGGTCCGCGAGCGCCTTGTCGATCTGCTTGAAGTCGAACCCGCGGTGACGCGGGAACTTCTGGTCCTCGGACGCAACCACGGCAACGGCCGCGTGCTTTGAAATGTGGTCCCAGTCGACCCAGTCGTGGCTGAAGTCGTAGCCCTTCTCGCGCGAGAACAGCGCGCCCACGCGGTCCGTGAGCATGAACATCGTGAACGGCGGATCGATCCAGCGGAATGCGAGCACGGTGACGAGCGTCAGCGCCGCCCAGGCCAGGCCTGCGAGCAGCAGGCCGCGCAGGATCCGGCCCGCACGCCCGCGCCGACGTTTCGCCATGCGGTGTCGCCCCGGCAAAGGGTGCGGACTGCTGCGTGGACTACTGTGCCGCTGCGACGCGTTTGGCGCTGATGACCTTGATCGGCTCGACCGGCACGTCGTCGTGCATGCCGCGACGGCCGGTCTTGACCTTGGCCATGGCGTCGATCACCGACATCCCTTCGGACACGCAGCCGAACACCGCATACCCGGCACTGCCGCGACCCGGGTCGAGGTTGGAGTTGTCGACCAGGTTGATGAAGAACTGCGAGGTGTCGCTGTGCGGATCGTTGGTGCGCGCCATCGAGAGCGTGCCGCGCCGGTTCTTGACCCCATTGTCGGCCTCGTTCTTGATCGGGGCGCGTGTCGACTTCTGCTTCATGTCGTCGGTCATGCCGCCGCCCTGCACGACGAAGCCCGGGATCACGCGATGGAAGACGGTGCCGTCGAAATGGCCGGCGTCCACGTAGTCGATGAAGTTCTGCACCGTGACGGGCGCGTCCTGGTCGAAGAGTTCGATCGTGAATGCGCCGAGCGAAGTTTCGAATCGGATCATGGCTGCGTGACCTGCCTGCGGGAAGTGGAACGGAAGAGGGTGCGCATAGTGAACGCGCAGGCGCGCGATGTCACGCGCCGGGGAGGTCCGGCCAGCGGCCTTCAGTGCAGCGGTCCAGGCCGGCCAGATCCGCATGGGTCGCGACGTCGGCGAACCCCGCCACACTCAGCAGTGCGCGTGCGGCCGGGCCCTGGCGGTCGCCGTGCTCGACGACCAGCCAGCCTCCTGGCGACAAGTGACGGCCGGCCGCACCGGTGATCACGCGCAGTGCCTCGAGCCCGTCCGTTCCCGCGAACAATGCCGCGTGTGGTTCGAAGCGGCGCACGGCAGGTTCGACCCGATCGTCGGTTTCGGCGATGTACGGCGGATTGCTGGCGATCAGGTCGAACCGTTCCTTGGCGACCGGATCGAACCAGTGGCCCGTCCTGAACACGACGTTGGCGAGGCTGAGCCGCTGCGCGTTGCGCCGCGCCACCGCGATGGCCGCTGCGGAGAGGTCCGTGCCGACGACGGCAGCGCGCGGCAGTTCCCGGGCCAGTGCAAGTGCAATCGCACCGCTGCCCGCAGCGAGATCGAGTACCCGGGCCTCATGGTCGCGCGGGAGGTGGGTCAGCGCGAGTTCGACGACGAGTTCGGTTTCGGGCCGCGGAATGAGGACATCAGGCGTCACCTCGAGCGGGAGGGACCAGAACTCCTTCTCCCCGAGCACGTAAGCCACGGGCTCGCCGTGCGAGCGCCGCGTGACGTGGGACTCGTAGCGATCGGTGGCCTCGCAGTCGAGGACGCGTTCGTCGGGGTGGGCCATGATCCAGGCACGGGTCCTGCCGAGCGCGGCGCCGAGCAGTATCTCCGCTTCGTGTCGCGGATCGTCGGCGACCCGCTGCAGGCGCGCGATGCCCTCGTCGACCAGTCGTGCGATCTCGGTCGCCACGGCTACTCGAGGCTCGCGAGCTGCTCCGCCTGCCATTCCTGCTGCAGCGGACCGATCACGTCGCCGAGTGCGCCATCCAGGATCGACGGCAGCTGGTACAGCGTCAGGTTGACGCGGTGATCCGTCACGCGCCCCTGCGGGTAGTTGTAGGTGCGGATCCGCTCGGAGCGGTCGCCCGTGCCCACCTGCAGCTTGCGCTCCTGCGCCTGCTGCGCCGTCTGCTTCTGCCGTTGTGCTTCGAGCAGGCGCGCCCGCAGCAGCGACATCGCGCGCGAGCGGTTCTTGTGCTGCGAGCGTTCGTCCTGGCACTCGACCACGACGCCCGTGGGGATGTGCGTGATGCGGATCGCCGAATCGGTCTTGTTGACGTGCTGGCCGCCGGCACCCGAGGCGCGGAACGTGTCGACGCGCAACTCGGCGGGATTGATCGGCAGGTCCTCGATCTCGTCGAGTTCCGGCAGGATCGCGACCGTGCAGGCGGAGGTGTGGATGCGGCCCTGCGCTTCCGTCGTCGGCACGCGCTGCACGCGGTGCGCACCCGATTCGAACTTGAGCTTCGAGTACGCGCCTTTGCCCACGACGCGGCTGATGATTTCCTTGTAGCCACCGTGCTCGCCGGCGCTTTCGCTCAGCACTTCGACCTTCCAGCCCTGCCGCTCGGCATAGCGCGCATACATGCGGAAGAGGTCGCCGGCAAAAATAGCGGCTTCGTCACCGCCCGTGCCGGCGCGGATTTCCAGGAAGATGTTCGAGTCGTCGCGCGGGTCCTTCGGGACCAGCAGGTGCGTGAGTTCGAGACCCTCCGCGTCGATGCGCTCGCGCAGCTCGCGCGCTTCGTCGGCGGCCAGCTCGCGCATCTCGACGTCGGCGCCGGCGGCCATTTCTTCCGCGGCGCGCAGTTCGCCTTCGAGCCGGGAAAACTCCCTGAACCGCTGCGCGACGGGCTCGAGCCGCGAATACTCCATGGAGAGATCGCGGAACTGGCCCTGCTTCGCGATGACATCGGGGTCGGCGAGCAGTGCGCCCACTTCCTCGAAGCGCTCGACCGTCCTTTCGAGACGGCGTCGGATCGACTCTTTCATCAATCGTGCGGCTGATCGAGCCGGTAGATGTCGGCGATCGTCTCGATGACGTCGCCGTCGCCGGTCTCCGCGGCGTCGCGCAACCGCTGGCTGGGAGCGTGGATGAGCCGGTTCGTGAGCGTGTTGGCGAGAAAGCTCAGGACTTCGTCCTGGCTCTTGCCGTGGGCCAGCATCAGCCGGGCCTGCTCGAGCGTGCGCTGGCGCGTACGGTCCGCGTCGTCACGCAGGCGGCGGATCAGCGGCACTGCGTCGCGCGTGCGCAGCAGGTGCGAGAAGCGCGCGACCTCGGCGTCGATCAGTTCGCCGGCTTCCCGCGCGGCCTGGCGACGTCCCTCGAGGTTCTCGTTGACGACCGACTGCAGGTCGTCGACCGTGAACAGGTAGACGTCTTCGAGTTCGGCCACGTCGGCGTCGATGTCGCGCGGCACCGCGATGTCCACCATGAACATCGGACGGCGCTTGCGCGCGCGCAGCGCCTGCTCGGTCATGTGCCGCGTGATGATCGAGTGGGGAGCCGCCGTGGAAGCGACGACGATGTCTGCTTCCTTGAGGTGGTTCGGTATCTCGTCGAGGCCGATCGCAAAACCGTGGAACTCGGCAGCCAGTTCGCGCGCGCGATCCACGCTGCGGTTGGCGATGATCATCCGGCTCAAGCCGTCGGCGTGCAGGTGCCTGGCCGCGAGCGCTACCGTCTCGCCGGCGCCCACGAGCAGCGCGGTGCGGTTGTCGAAACTCGCAAACACGGTGCGCGCCATGGCCACGGCGGCGGAGGCCACGGAAACGGCATTCGCGCCGATCTTGGTCTCGGTGCGCACGCGCTTCGCGACCGAGAACGCAGACTGGAACAGGCGGTGCAACACCGGGCCGGTGGTGCCTGCTTCCTGCGCGAGCCGGTAGGCATCCTTGAGCTGGCCAAGAATCTGCGGCTCGCCGAGCACCATCGAATCGAGGCCCGACGCGACCGAGAACGCGTGGCTGACCGCCTTGTCCGCGTCGTGGTGGTACAGGCTGTGATGCAGCGGGACGCCGATGCCGTGGTACTGCTGCAGCCAGTCGCCGAGCTCGGTCCGGCCCAGGTTCTCGGTGACGCAATAGAGCTCGGTCCGGTTGCACGTCGAGACGATTACGGTCTCGTGCACGTCCGGCAGGTTTCGCAGTTGTCGCAACGCTTCCGGAATGCGAGCCGGCTCGAAGACCACGCGCTCACGAATTTCGACGGGAGCGGTGCGGTGGTTGATGCCGACGACGACGAGAGACATCCGGGTCCTGGTCTGGAAAGTCGCGAAATTCTGGGTGAACCGACCCCGCAACACAAGCTGCGGTGAGCTTCGGCTATAGTGGAGAGGCCATGCCAATCCGCATTATCCGTGCCTCCCGCTGCGCCCTCGGCGCGATCTTCCTCGGTTTGCTCGCGGCTTGCGTCGCGACGGATACCGCCGGCCCGGTTGCCACGGGCGACGCAGTGCTGCCCGAGGCCCGGCTGGCGGATGCCGAAGCCGCGTTCGACCGGGGCGACTATCCCGACGGCGCGCGGCTGTACCGCGAGGCCGCCCAGCGCTCGGACGACGAGATGATCGCCGAGCAGGCCACGCGCGCGGCGTTCGATCACGCCCAGCTGCGGGAGGCCGCGCTGGCCGCCGGTCGCTGGCTGGAGATCAACCCGACCAGCGAGAACGCGCATCGTTATGCCGGCATCGCTGCGCTCAAGCTGCATCGGCTCGATGACGCGGCTGCCCGGTTCGGCTACCTGCTCGACACTGTCTACATGAGCCCGGCCGCAGGGTTCCTGGCGTCGCTGCCCGTGATCGGCGACGAAGGCGTCTCGACCGACGTCATGGAACTCTTCCGGCGCCTCTCGGCCCGGTACCCCGACGTCGGTGAAGGGTATTACGCTTACGGCAGCGCGGCCCTGCGGGCCGACAATTTCGCGGTAGCCGGGAAAGCGGCCGAGACGGCCGTCGCCAAGGCGCCGTTCTGGAAACCCGCGAAGATGCTGCTCGCGCGCACGCTGGTCGCCAGCGGCAAGGACGAACAGGGTCTCGCCATGGCGCGCGATCTCGTCACCGAGCCCGATTCCGACATCAGCACCCACCTCGAGTACGCGCTGCTGCTGTCGGCGACGGGCCGCGACCAGGAGGCAAGGGCCATGCTCACGCCTTACACCACGGGCAAGACCGTGGTGCCGGGAGCGATCCGCGCACTGGGCGCGATGGAACTCGATGCCGACAACCTCGACGCGGCGACGGCGCAGTTCGAGAATCTGCTTGCGACGGGCGCGCAGTCGTACGAAGCGCTGTATTTCCTCGGCGCGATTGCCGAACGGCGCAAGGATACCGACCGTGCCATGCACTATTACTCGCGCGTTGCCGGCGGCGACTACAACCTCGCGGCGCAGCTGCGCGTGGCGCGCATCAAGGCCGGGCAGTCGGGCACCGACGCTGGCGTCACGCACCTCGACGAACTCGCCCGCACGCAACCGCAGCTGGCACCCGACGTCTATTCGGCGAAGGCAGGCCTGCTGGAGTATCGCGGCGATGCGCGCCGCGCCGGGCAGGTCTACGAGGAAGGCCTGTCGCGCTATCCGGACGCGCTCGAGCTGCGGCTGAACCGCGCGTTCTTCCTCGAGCGCACGGGCAAGGAAGACGCGGCCATCCGCGACCTGCGCGCGCTGCTTGCCGAACGTCCCGGCGACGCACACGTGCAGAACGCGCTCGGCTACACGCTGGCCGACAACGGCAGGAACCTGCCCGAGGCGCGTGGGCTGCTCACGGCTGCTCTGGCCCAGTCGCCCGACAACGCAGCCACGCTCGATAGCATGGGCTGGCTCTTGTACAAGGAAGGCAACCACCCCGCCGCGCTCGACCACCTGCAGCGCGCCAACGAGTCGGGCGCCGATCCTGAGATCGACCTGCACATTGGCGAGGTGCAGTGGGCGATGGGCGACCAGAAGGCGGCCCGTGCAACGTGGCAGGAGGCGCTCAAGAAGGCGCCGGAGAACGAGAAACTGCGCGAGCGCATCGAGCGCGCCGGACCCTGAGCCACGGGCAGGTCCATGTTGCGCATGCGTCCGCTGCTGGCTGCCCTGGCTTGTGCCCTGCTCGTGACGGGTTGTGTGACGACTCCGGCGGGCAACCCTCCGGCATCGCGAACGGCCGACCCCGCGCAGCTCACTCAATGGCTGGCCAAGGGACGCATCGCCCTCGCTGCGCAAGGTGAAGGCGGCAGCGGCAGCTTCGTCTGGCAGCAGCGCTCCGAGCGCACGGAACTCACCGTGCGCGGGCCGCTGGGTGCGGGCGGGTTGGCGCTGGTCACGGACGGCGCGACGATCGAACTGTCTGACGGTGCGGGTAAGCCCCTCGATGGCGAGGCCGCGCGGGCCGAACTCGAGCGTCGACTCGGCGTGAAGCTGCCCCTGGCCGAACTCCGTTACTGGATGCTCGGCGTGCCGGCGCCCGACCGCCCGGGCAGCGGGCCGTTGCAAACCACGCCGGGTTCGGCGCCCGGGTTCGTCCAGGGCGGCTGGGTCGTCAGTTATGAGGAGCTGAAATCGCAGGCGGGCTGGAGCCTGCCCGCGCGCCTGACGGCCACAACGAACGGGGCACGGGTGAGGATCGTCGTCGACGACTGGATCCTGCCGGCTCCATGAACCGCTCGCTGGGATACCCCGCGTCGTGGCCTGCGCCGGGCAAGCTGAACCTGTTCCTCCACGTCGTCGGGCGCCGGGCCGACGGCTATCACGAGCTGCAGACAGCGTTTCAGTTCATCGACCTGTGCGACTCGGTCCGCTTCTACCAGCGGCCGCTTGGCGTCATCGAAAGGCTGGGGGCCCTCCCGGGGGTCGCGGCCGAGGATGACCTCGTCGTGCGCGCCGCCCGTCGCCTGGCGGCCGCGGCGGCGGAAAGCGGGGTGCCCCTGGTGCACGGAGTGGCGATCGAAGTCGAAAAGCGGCTTCCCATGGGTGGCGGTGTGGGCGGCGGCAGCTCGGATGCCGCGACCGTGTTGGTCGCACTGAACCAGTTATGGGAAACCGGCTTCGCCAGCGAGCGCCTGGCCGAGATCGGGCTGGGCCTCGGTGCCGACGTGCCTGTTTTCGTGCACGGCCGCGCGGCCTGGGCCGAAGGCGTGGGCGAACGGCTGGTGCCGGTCGACTTCCCGGAGCCCGTCTACCTGCTGCTGCAGCCCAGGGTCGCCATCAGCACGGCTGAAGTGTTCAAAGCCCCTGAATTGACAAGGGATTCTCCGATCATCACAATTGCCGGCTTCCTGCAGACCGGCGGTCGGAATGACTGTGAACGCGTGGTCCGGCGTCGGTACCCGGCCGTTGCGGGCGCGCTCGACTGGCTCGGTCGTCACGGGCCCGCACGACTTACGGGCACCGGCTCCTGTGTCTTCGCGCCGATGACGGATGCGGCGCATGCGGCCGCGGTGCTCGCGGACAGGCCACGCGAGTGGCAGGGATGGATTGCGCGTGGTCTCAACCGGTCGCCGCTCGCTGCGCGTCTGCAGTTCGAGCGGCAGGCCGGGCCGGGATGATGCGGCTGGTGACGGTTCGAGGGCGGTACGACGACGGGCTTGAGCAACGAATGCGTTGGGGTGTCGCCAAGTGGTAAGGCAGCGGGTTTTGATCCCGCCATTCGGAGGTTCGAATCCTTCCACCCCAGCCAACCGAGATTACGGGAGAGGCGCGTAGATGGACGGCCCCATGATTGCGGTGTTTACGGGCAACGCGAACCCGCAGCTCGCGCAGGACATCGCGCGCTACCTGCAGGTGCCGCTGGGCCGCGCCCATGTCGGTCGCTTCAGTGACGGCGAAGTCACGGTCGAACTGATGGAGAACGTGCGCGGGCGCGACGTCTTCATCCTGCAGTCGACGTGCCCGCCGGCGAACGATCACCTGATGGAGCTGCTGGTGATGGCCGATGCGTGCCGGCGCGCTTCGGCCGCCCGCATCACCGCGGTGATGCCGTATTTCGGCTACGCCCGCCAGGATCGCCGCCCGCGCGCCACGCGCGTCGCGATCACGGCCAAGGTGGTGGCCAACATGGTGGCCGGGGTGGGCGTGCATCGGGTGCTGACGGTCGACCTGCACGCGGACCAGATCCAGGGGTTCTTCGACATCCCCGTGGACAACGTCTATTCGTCGCCGGTGCTGCTCGGCGAAGTATGGCGGCAGAAGTACGACGACCTCGTGGTCGTCTCGCCGGACGTCGGCGGCGTCGTGCGCGCACGGGCGATCGCGAAGCGCCTCGACGACGCGGACCTCGCGATCATCGACAAGCGTCGCGCGCGGGCCAACGTGTCGGAAGTGATGAACATCATCGGCGAGGTCGAGGGCAAGAGCTGCGTCCTCGTCGACGATATGGTGGATACCGCGGGCACGCTGTGCCACGCGGCGAAGGCGTTGAAGGACCACGGCGCGAAGCGCGTCGTGGCCTACATCACCCACCCGGTGCTTTCGGGCCCCGCGGTGGACCGCATCGAGGCTTCGGCGCTCGACGAGCTGGTGGTGACGGACACGATCCCGCTGCGTGAGAACGCGCAGGCGTGCCGCAAGATCCGCCAGTTGTCGGTCGCGGGCCTGCTGGCCGAAACGATGCGCCGCATCCGGGACGAGGAGAGCGTGAGCTCGCTCTACTTGGACTGACGCTGAAGAGAGTTAGGAGGGTCAGGTCGCCTGTCCCCCTTCTGGAGCTGCCGCATTCTGGTCGCGGATGCGGCGGCATTTTCTGTGCTACTGGAGTCTACAAATGAAAACTGCATTCGAACTCGTCGCCGAGTTCCGTGACGCGCAGGGCAATGGTGCGAGCC
>JBAVJR010000329.1:0-5154 GCA_049687855.1 Steroidobacteraceae bacterium
GCTACGTTCCGATCTCACGATCTGGACGGGCGGTGGCGTCGCACCTCCGCTGCTGCATGCCGCGCAGCTCGCGCCGAAGCCGCGTCAGTGGGCACCTGTCGATGTGACGCTGCGCAGTCGCCGCCACCATAACGTGTTCGTGATCGGCGATGCGGCGGCGCTGCCGACGCCTGTTCAGAAGCAGGCATTCCACGCGCTCGAGATGGGCGAACGGGCGGCCGCGAACGTACGGCGTGCCGCGGCCGGTCGTGCCTTGCGTCCATACCGACCCTCGCGTACACCGCTGCTGGTGGCGTTCGGTGATCTCGATACGTTCCTGGTGGCGGGCCGCTCGGTCGTCGCGAATCCCGCGCTCGCCGCGGGCAAGGAGGCCGTGTACCAGGTGACGATGGCGCAGATCGACCCACCCTCCAACGTGCAGGCGCTCGGTCAACTTGCATCCCGCGTCATTGGCGTCACGCGCCGGCTCGTCCCGTCGAAGTAAGCACGATCCGGGTCATGCCGGGTCGGGTAACGTATCGATATGTCGTTCCACGCCGAATCACTGTCCTTGCGGGGCCCGCTGCTGACTGCCCGTGTGCACGAACGCATAGTCATAGCGCGCCGTCGCGGCGAACCGTTGCTTACGTGTTCGCTCGATCTCGGTCGTTCCGAGACGCAGGTCGGACTCGGTACGAATGCATGGCGCTGGCACGAGCGATCGTACCCGTACCTCGAGCGCTGCAAGGAGCGGACGATCTATCACTGGACTGGCGCCGCGTTCGAGCCGATCGCGCGCTTCGGCACCTCACTCCTCAAGCTGGTGCCGACCGACTGGGGCCCGCCTACGTTCGAGATCGACGGCGTCAAAATGCTGCCGACCAAGCTGGTCTCGCCCTACGAAGATGCGCGGCGCAAGGTCGCCTTGATCGAACCGGGCGGCAAGCGAATCCTGGATACCTGTGCGGGTCTCGGCTACTTCGCGGCCTGGTGCCTCGAGGGCGGTGCGAGCGAAGTCATCTCGTATGAGATCAATCCAGACGTTCTCTGGCTGCGCACCCTCAACCCGTGGTCACCGCAAGGTGACCCCGGTCTGGCGCTGGTCGCAGGTGACATCAGCCAGGGGATAGGCGGGCTTGCGGATGCTTCGTTCGGCGCCATCCTGCACGACCCACCGCGCTTCGGCCTCGCCGGCGAGCTGTATTCGCAGGCCTTCTACGACGAGCTCGCGCGGGTCTTGAAGCCCGGCGGCCGGTTGTTCCATTACACGGGCACGCCCAATCGTCTCACCAGCGGACGTGACGTGCCGCAAGAAGTCGCGCGGCGCCTGCGCCTTGCCGGGTTCACGACCCGGATCGATGGCGATGGCGTGCTGGCCGTGCTCTAGACTGTGCAGCGGGGGTCGACCAACGTGCGCCACCTGGAGTGCAGGCATGAAGAAGTTCCTGGTCCGTGCGGCTGGCGCGGTGTTTGTCGCGTTGGTCGCGGCTGGCTGTAGCAGCGTGCCTGCGGGATCCGATGCGAGTCCGGGCCTTGACGGCAGCGCGTGGGTGCTGAGCGACCTGCCAGGCAAGGCGCTCGTTCCCCAGTCGTCGTCCACGTTGCAGTTCGCCGCGGGTCGCGCCAGCGGTTCTGACAGCTGCAACCGCCTCGGCGGCGCGTACACGCAGGACAGGTCGGCCCTTTCGTTTGGCCAGCTGGCCTCCACGCAAATGGCCTGCGTGCCCGGACTCATGGAGCAGGCGAGCGCAGTCACCGCGGCGCTGACCGCCACTCGTTCGCACCGAGTCAGCGCTGGCACGCTCGAATTGCTCGGTGCAGACGGCAAGATCCTCGCGGTCTACAAGGCACAGTCCCTGCAATTGGCCGGTACCGAATGGACCGCGAGTGGCATCAACAACGGCAAGGGTGGCGTCGCCAGCCTCGTCGCGGGCAGCACGGTCACCCTGGCGCTGGGTGCCGATGGACGTGCCAGTGGCTCCGCGGGCTGTAATCGCTACACGGCGAGCTACGAATCCGCGCACGACACGCTCAAGTTCGGCGCCGCCGCCGCGACGCGCATGATGTGCGCGACGGCAGGCCTGATGGAGCAGGAACAGGCATTTCTAAACGCGCTGGGCAAAGTTGCGACCTTCCGCATTGAGGGCGATCGCCTCGAATTGCGCGGCGCGGATGGCGCCCTCGCGGCGAGCTTCCGCCGCCTGCCCGCCAGCAAATGAGAATGCAAGGACGGCAGCGCGGCGTGCGCGACGACTCATGCGGCTGATTGCGACCTGTCCCGAAGAGGCCAAGCCGGCCCTCGTCGCTGAGCTGGAGGCGTTGGGCGCCACCGAGCTGGCGCCGACGTTTCGTGCCGTCCTGTTCACTGCGACGCCGCGCCAGTTCTACGAGCTGCATCTGCGCGTGCGCACGGCGAGCCGCATCCTGCGAGTCCTGCGCGAGGTGCCGGCGCACACGCCGGCGATGCTGCATTCGCAGGTGCGCCGCCTGCACTGGCCTGAGTGGTTCGACTCCCGCCACGGTTTCATGGTCGAAAACACGGGTGACGAGGGCGGCGGGCTGACACCGAAACAGGTCATCACGCAGGTGCGGGAGGGCGTGCGGGAATCCTTTGCGCGGCTGGGCGAGCAGGTTCCCCCGGTCGACACGGAGGAGCCGAAGGTGGTGATCGTGGCGCACGTCGCGCGCGGCCGCTGCATGCTGAGCTTCGATACGTCGGGCAAGTCGCTGCACAAGCGGGGGTATCGCGAGCAGGGGCATCCTGCGCCGCTGAAGGAAACACTTGCGGCCGCGATCCTGCAGTTTGCCGGGTACGACGGCAGTGTCGCGTTCCTCGATCCGATGTGCGGCAGCGGCACGCTGGCCATCGAGGCGGCGATGATCGCCGTGCGCAAGGCACCGCAGATCCATCGCAAAAAAGGTGAGTTTTGCTTCGAGTGGCTCGCGGACTTCGACCGCGCGCTGTGGCGCGAGACTCAGGAAGGCATCCGCGCCGAGAAGCTTGAGGCACCGCCGTGCATCGTGGCGGCATCTGACATCCGGGCGGAGTACGTCGACATGGCGCGCAAGAGCGCGCTCAAGGCGCGGGTCGAGAAGTACATCCAGTTCGACGTGGTGCGTATGCAGGACGTGACGCCGCCCGCGCCGACCGGCCTGCTGGCGACAAACCTGCCGTACGGCGATCGCATTGGTGGCGGCGAAGCCGACGTGCGTCAGTTGTACGAGGAGTTTGGCGACACGCTGAAGCGGCGGTTCGCAGGCTGGCGCGCTGCCGTACTCGCGGCCAATGCATCGCCATACAAGGGGGTCGGGCTCAAGCCATCGCGGACGATCAACCTGATGAATGGCAGCATTCCGTGTCGGCTGCTGCTGTTTGACCTCTATGCCGGCAGCCGGCGGGCCGCACGGCCATCCACCTAGGCAGCGGTGCCCCCCAGCTGTTGGAGGACGCGTTGTCGGCGCACTTCGCCCGCCAGATTGTGGCGGGCTGTAGCCATGCTAGGCTGCGCTCCACTGCAGTCTGGGGGGTGGACGCATGGAAAACATAACTGCCAGCCGCGCTCGCTCGAGCTGGACCGCCGAACGACGTTTCTTCACGGGCATGGCCATCGCAATGCTGCTCGTTGCCTACGTCGGCTTCGCGCGCTCCTTCTTCCTGCGGCCATTGTTTCCCGAGTGGCCGTCTCCGTCCGAGCCGATCTTCTACGTGCACGGCGCGTTCTTCTCGGCGTGGTGCGTGCTGCTCGTGGCGCAGGCCACGCTGGTCGGTGCCGGTCGCACGGACGTGCACCGCAAGCTTGGCGTTCTCGGGATCGTCGTCGCACTGGGCATGGTGATCCTCGGGGTCGCAGGTGCGCTGATTGCGGCCAACCGGCCAACCGGCTTCAACGGCGTGCCCGTGCCGCCGCTGCAGTTCCTGGTCGTGCCGCTGTTCGACATTGCTTTCTTCAGCCTGTTTTTCGGCCTCGCCGTGGCCAACCGCACGAATCCGCAGAGCCACAAGCGCTATGTGATGCTCGCGACGGTGACGCTGCTCGCCGCCGCGTTCGCGCGCTGGCCGTACGTGTGGAAGCTCGGCAACCCGTTCGCGTACTTCGGCCTGTCCGATCTCTTCATCGTCGCGCTCGCGATCTGGGATTTCCGCACGCGCGGCAAGCTGCACCCGGTGACACGCTGGGGCGGGCTGGCGCTGATCGTGTCGCAGCCGGCGCGACTCGCGCTTTCGGGCACGGCCGTGTGGCTTGCGTTCGCCAGCTGGCTGACGGGCCTCGTGCGTTGAACCACCGGGGTCCGGCCGTTGCACCGGCGCTCATGACGACTATGGGGGGTGGTGAAGTCGCCCCGCCGCGCTGGTGGACTGAACCCGCAAGATGTGACTTGGTGGTAACAGCGCGGCGGAGCTCACGCGCAGAGTGAAACCCACGCGCGCCCACGTATTCTGCGTGCTGCAGCGTCGCGAGTCCAGTGGTACGTCCGATACGAATGCCGACATGCTTCAGGCGAGCAGGAGTTTCTCGATGTGCGCAGCGGCACTCGCCGCGAGTGAACGCAGATCGTATCCACCTTCGAGCGTCGACACGATGCGTCCCTGCGCGTGTCGATCGGCGACGCCGCACGCAACTTCGGTCACCCACGCGTAGTCGGCCGTCGTGAACCGCAGGTGCGACATGTCGTCTGCGACATGGGCATCGAAGCCCGCGGAAACCAGCAGCAACTGCGGCGCAAAGGACTCGAGTGCAGGCAGCCAGTGCTGCTGCACGGCCGCACGGAACGCATCGCTGCCGCTGCCGGGAGGCAACGGACAGTTGATGACTCGGCCCGGCCGCGTCGGCGGATTCATGTCGGGCCACAGCGGGTATTGGTACGAGGAGCAGAGCAGGACCCGCGCGTCGTCCTTGAAGATCTCCTCAGTGCCGTTGCCGAGATGCACGTCGAAATCGAGGATCGCCACGCGCTCGAGGCCGTGGTGGTCGAGCGCGTGGCGCGCCGCGACCGCCACGTTGTTGAAGAAGCAGAATCCCATTGCGGTCGCCCGCTCGGCGTGGTGACCGGGCGGGCGCACGTTGCAGAAGGCACGCATTGCCGCGCCCGTCAGCACCAGGTCTGTCGCCAGCACGTTGGCGCCTGCGGCACGCAACGCGGCCTCGAACGTTTCCGGGCACATCCAGGTGTCCG
>JBAVJR010000330.1:0-3997 GCA_049687855.1 Steroidobacteraceae bacterium
CGATCAATGGCGACCCGAACGTCGCCAAGCTGCAGAAATACACGATCGATCTCTACCGGGAGATCGAGGACCTCGCAGAGCAGCCGACGGGCCTGCACCTGACGGGCGGGGTCATGCTCGCCGCCACTGAGGCCCGTTTCGAGTGGTTGAAGGGACTCGCGGCCAAGGGCCGCTATCTCGGCATCGAGTCGAAGATCATCACGCCCGAACGTGCCCATGAACTCATGCCGCTGCTGGACCCGGCATGCTTCGTCGGAGCGCTCGAGACGGTCGTGGACGGGCATCTCGACCCGTCGGGAACCACGCATGCGTACGCCAAGGCAGCCCGGAAACTCGGTGCACGCATCGAGCGCCACACGAAGGTCGAGGAACTCGTGCAGTGCGCCGACAAGTCCTGGCGGGTGATCACGAACAAAGGCGAGATCAGCGCCGAACACGTGGTCAATGCCGGCGGACTCTGGGCGCGTGAAGTCGGCCACATGGTGGGCCGGGAACACCCGGTCCTCGCCATGGAGCACATGTACCTCATCACCGAGGACATGCCTGAAGTCGCTGCCATCAATGCCGCGACCGGCAAGGAGGTGCTGCACGCAGTGGACTTCGACGGCGAACTGTACCTGCGCCAGGAACGCGGCGGCATGCTCATGGGCACCTACGAGCGTGCCGGCAAACCATGGTCCGAGCACGCCACGCCGTGGGATTTCGGGCACGAGCTGCTGCAGCCCGACATCGACCGCATCCTGCCCTCGCTCGAAGTCGGCTTCAGGCACTTCCCGGCCTTCGCCAACGCCGGCATCCGCAAGATCGTCAATGGTCCGTTCACGTTTGCACCCGACGGCAACCCGCTCATCGGTCCGGTGCGCGGCCTGCCCGGATACTGGTGCGCCTGCGGCGTCATGGCGGGGTTCAGCCAGGGAGGCGGCGTCGGACTCGCGCTGGCACAGTGGATCCTGAATGGCGACCCGGGGTTCGACGTCTGGGCGATGGACGTGGCGCGATTCGGTGACTGGGCCAGCAAGGCGTATACGAACTCGAAGGTGCGCGAGAACTACTCGCGACGCTTCTCCATCCGCTTTCCCAACGAGGAACTCGCGGCTGGACGCCCACTGCGGACGTCGCCGATCTACGATCGGCTGCGCTCGCTCGGCGCGCAGTTCGGTGCAGTGGCGGGCCTGGAGGTGCCGATGTGGTTCGCACCGGCCGGGGTGCAGGATGAATTCAGCTGGCATCGATCCACCGACTTCGACAGCGTGGCCGAAGAGGTGCGTGCCGTACGCAACGCCGTCGGGTTGTTGGAGACCACGGGTTTCGCCAAATACTCGGTCAGTGGACCAGGCGCCGAGACCTGGCTCGATCACCTGCTGGCATGCCGTCTGCCGCGACCGGGACGCATGGTGCTGGCGCCGATGCTCAAGGATGACGGCCGGCTGATCGGCGATTTCACGCTCGCCAACCTTGGCGCCGAGGGGTACTTCATCATCGGTTCCGGTGCGGCCGAGGAATACCATCGGCGCTGGTTCGAACAGCACCTGCCGACGGATGGCACCGTCGAAGTCCGGTCCATGACCAGTGCATTGGCGGGGCTTGCCATGGCGGGCCCAAGGGCACGTGAACTGCTCGCTCGAGTCACTGCGGCCGACGTTGCGAACGAGGCGTTCCGCTTCATGGACATCCGCCGCGTGCCCATCGGCATGGCGTCGGCCCTGGTCGGGCGGGTCAGTTACACGGGTGACCTGGGCTACGAACTATGGTGCGAACCTGAGTACCAGTTGCACCTGTTCGAGACCTTGATGAATGCCGGCAAGGACCTCGGGATACGCCCATTCGGTTCCCGGGCGCTCAATTCGCTGCGTCTCGAAAAGGGCTACGGCTCATGGGCACGGGAGTACCGGCCGATCTACGGACCGCTCGAGGCGGGCCTGGACCGCTTCGTCGCCCTCGACAAGGCCACACCCTTCATCGGGCAGCAAGCCGCGCGACAGGAGCTGGTCAACGGCGGCAGTCGCAGGTTGCGCACGTTCGTGGTCGACACGGCGCGAACCGACGTGATTGGCGACGAGCCGATCTGGTTCGGCGACCAGGTCCGCGGCTGGGTGACCTCTGGTGGATACGCCCACGGCAGCGGCCTGTCGGTTGCGCTCGGATATGTCGATAAGGACATCGCAGAAAGCGATGGCCCATGGAGCATCGAGATCCTCGGCGCACGTTTCCCGGCGCGCATGCAGCGTGTACCCTTGTTCGACGCTGACGGAGGACGCCAGCGCGGGTGACAGGAGCATAGCGTGGCGAGCCGGTATTCGATCTTCAGTCTGCTGCGGGAATCAATCCGCGGCCACCGTGGCTGGGCCCCGGCCTGGCGCGATCCGGAACCGCAGCCCGCCTATGACTTCATCATCGTCGGCGGTGGCGGTCATGGGCTGGCCACCGCCTACTACCTGGCGAAGAACCACGGCGCCCGCAAGGTCGCCGTGCTCGAGAAAGGCTACATCGGCGGCGGCAATGTCGGCCGCAACACCACGATCGTCCGGTCGAACTACCTGATGCCCGGCAACATCCCCTTCTACGAGCACTCGCTCAAGCTGTGGCAAGGCCTCGAGCAGGACCTCAACTACAACGCGATGATCAGCCAGCGCGGCGTGCTGAACCTGTTCCACAACGACTCCCAGCGCGACGCCTGCGTCCGGCGCGGCAACGCCATGCACCTGCACGGCGTCGACGGTGAACTGCTGAACCGCGAACAGGTGCGCAAGCTGCTGCCGATGGCCGATTTCGACAACGCGCGCTTCCCGATTATGGGCGGCCTGATGCAGCGACGCGGCGGCACGGTGCGTCACGACGCCGTGGCCTGGGGCTTCGCGCGCGCCGCCGACAGCCTCGGCGTCGACATCATCCAGAACTGCGAAGTGACCGGCATCCGCCAAGATGGCAATGGCGTAGCGGGTGTCCAAACCACGCGCGGCTTCATCGCGAGCCGCCGCGTCGGCATGGCCTGCGCCGGCAACACGAGCCGCGTGGCGCGGCTTGCCGGCCTGCGCCTGCCGATCGAGAGCCACCTGCTGCAGGCGTTTGTCTCGGAAGGCCTCAAGCCGATCGTGCCGTGCGTGATCACGTTCGGTGCGGGCCACTTCTACATCAGCCAGTCCGACAAGGGCGGCCTCGTGTTCGGCGGCAGCATCGACATGTATAACTCGTACGCACAGCGCGGCAACCTTCCGGTCGTCGAAGAAGTCTGCGAGGAAGGCGTGGCGCTGTTCCCGTGCCTCAGCCGCGTACGGATGCTGCGCTCGTGGGGAGGCATCATGGACATGTCGATGGACGGGTCGCCGATCATCGACCGCACGACGGTCGACGGCCTCTACCTCAATGCGGGTTGGTGCTACGGCGGCTTCAAGGCCACGCCGGCGTCCGGCTGGTGCTTCGCCCACCTGCTTGCCACCGACCAGCCCCATGACGTCGCCAAGGCCTATCGACTCGACCGGTTTGCCACGGGCCGGCTGATCGACGAAATCGGCTCCGGCGCGCACCCCAACCGACACTGAATCATGCGTATCCCCTGCCCCTACTGCGGTCCCCGCACGCACGAGGAATTTGCGTACTACGGTGATGCGACAGTACGCCGCCCATTGCCGGCCGGTCCCGACGCAGAACCCGCGTTCTACGACTACGTGTACACACGCAACAATCCGTTCGGACTGCACCGTGAACTCTGGTTCCACCAGGGTGGCTGCCACGAGTGGCTGGTCGTCGAGCGCGACACCCGCAACCACGACATCACAGGCGCCGTGCCCGCACGCGATGTCTTTGCCGCCGGAGAGTCGAAGTGAGTTCGCGCCTCGCACAGGGCGGCGCGATCGATCGTCAGCAGACGTTCCGGTTCAGCTTCGACGGCAAGAACTACTCCGGCTGCCCCGGCGACTCGCTCGCATCGGCCCTCCTTGCCAACGACGTGCGCCTGGTCGGACGTTCGTTCAAGTATCACCGACCCCGCGGTCTCCTG
>JBAVJR010000331.1:0-2060 GCA_049687855.1 Steroidobacteraceae bacterium
TGAAAGTCGTGGCCCACGACCATGTGCCGCACGCCGAGGCCCGCCACCAGCAGCTGCTGTTCGAACTCCGCGGCGCTGAAGTTGCGCATGCGTGCGTCGAAACGCAGCACCACGACGCGGTCGACCCCGTAGAGCGCGAGTGCCTCGAGTTTCTCGCGCAGCCGCATCAGGCGCGCGGGTGCCGCCGCGCCCTCGAAGAATTCGCGTGGAGTCGGCTCGAACGTGATCACGGTGACAGGCAAGCCGAGCTCATCGGCCTTGCGCCGCGTGGCCTCGAGCATGTGCTGGTGACCGCGATGCACCCCGTCGTAGTTGCCGATCGTCGCGACGCAACCGTGATGCTCCGGACGCAGGTTGTGCAACCCACGGACCAGTTCGAGCGGACGACTCACGACGACGCGTTCCCGGGCCGCGGCGGCACCACGATCTGCTGGTGGCGCAGGTTGCGCAGGCGCATGCCCAGCACGTACAGCGTGCCGAAATAGATGCCTGCGCCGCCGCCGACCAGCACGCCCATCCAGCCGACGCGGTGCCAGGCGCTCATGTCGAGCCAGCGCTGCGTGTCCCCTGCGACGTACCAGAGGAAGACGCCCATCAGCACGTTGCCGGCCAGGACCTGCCAGAGCGCGCGGCTCCAGCCGGACGAGTGATGCAGCACGTGCTGCCGGCGCAGCCCGCGATAGAGCATCGTCGCGTTGAACCACGCGCCGATGCCCGTGTTGAGGGCCAGCAGCGCGTGCAGCCCCGGCTTGCCCGGGTACAGGAATGCCAGCGGAAGCACGATGCACACGTTGAGGCTGATGCCGAGCACCAGCGACTGCACGCCGATCTTCACGGGTGTCTTCGTGTCCTGCCGCGCAAAGAAGCCGGGCGCGAGCACCTTCACCATGCTGAAACCCATGAGGCCGATGGAGTACGCCATCAGCGCGAGCGAGGACATGCGCACGTCCTGCTCGTCGAACTTGCCGTAGTGGAAGATCACGACGGTGAGCGGCCCGGCGAGCAGCAGCAGCGCGACCGTCGCGGGCAGCACGACGATGGTCGTGAGCTTGATCGCCCAGTCGAGCGTCGACGCGAATCGCTCGGGCGACTGCGCCGCATGATGCGCGGCGAGGCCGGGCAGGATCACCGTGGCGAGCGCAATGCTGAACACGCCGAGCGGAAATTCGACCAGGCGGTCCGCGTAATACAGCCACGCGATGCTGCCCGTGGCGAGGAACGAAGCGATCAGCGTGTCGAGCAGCAAGGCCACCTGCGACACCGACGAACCGAAGATCGCGGGCAGCATGAGCCGGCCGATCCGCCTCACGCCCTCGTGGCCCCAGCGCCAGCGCGGCCGCTGGAGCAGGCCGAGCTTGAGCATGAAGGGCAGCTGGAAACCGAGCTGCACCAGGCCCGACACGAACACGCCGATGGCCAGCACGACGCCGGGTTGCGCGAAGTGCGGCGCAATGAAGGCGGCGAACACGATCATGACGAGGTTCATGAGCGTGGACGTGGTGGCAGGCACGGCGAACTTGCCGTAGCTGTTCAGCACGCCGCCCGCGAGTGCGGCGAGCGAGACGAAGAGGATGTAGGGGAACGTCCAGCGCAGCATGTCGACCGTGAGGTCGAAGCGATCGCCGTCCGCGCGGAAACCCGGGGCGAACAGCATCACCAGCAGCGGCGCCGCAACGATGCCGATGATCGTGATGACGGACAGGAACCAGGCCATCGTGCCCATCGTCCCGTCGATGAGTTCCCGCACCTCGTCGTGTTGGCGCTGGACCTTGTACTCGGAGACGACGGGCACGAACGCCTGCGAGAAGGCGCCCTCGGCGAACAGCCGCCGCATGAAATTGGGAATCTTGAACGCGACCAGGAACGCGTCCATGAGCAGGCCGGCCCCGAACATCCGGGAATAGACCATGTCCCGCAGCAGGCCGGTCACGCGCGAAATGAGCGTGAAGGCGCCGACGATCGAGGTGCTGCGGAAGAAGCCGCCGCTCAAGGGTGGGGCACGGGCGAGGACATGGGTCGCGGATGATACTAGGAGAGGGGTTAGGGGATAGGGGATAGGG
>JBAVJR010000332.1:0-10111 GCA_049687855.1 Steroidobacteraceae bacterium
GGCGCAGGTGTCGATGCACACGCCGAGACTGCAAGTGCGCCGGCGAGAGCGATCGCGATGCGCGCTCTTGACTGACCGCGAGTGACTGTTGGGCTATTCATTTGATTCTCTGCGTGACTTAGGGCGCTGCGCCGAACGCGCGACGCACCGGGAGCACGACTATGCGCGCTCCGGCTCGCTGCGTTCGTACGCCAACGCACACAAGAGCGGCCGACGCTGGTGGATGCCTGACGCCTACGGCGTTTCCACGAGCTCCTGCCATTGCCCGTGGAGATTAGAGAACTACTCCACCGTCACCGACTTCGCGAGATTCCGCGGCTGATCGACATCCGTGCCCTTGAGAATGGCGCAGTGATATGCCAGCAACTGCAGCGGGATCGTGTAGACCGCCGGCGCCTGGAAATAGCTGACATGCCGCGGCATTTCGATCACGTGCACGCCGTCCGACGACTGCATCCCTGACTCCGGATCGGCGAAGACATACAGCTCGCCGCCGCGGGCGCGCACTTCCATCAGGTTCGACTTCAGCTTCTCGAGCAGGTCATTGTTCGGCGCGACAGTGATGATCGGCATCTCTTCGTCCACGAGCGCAAGCGGGCCGTGCTTCAACTCGCCCGCCGGGTATGCCTCGGCGTGGATGTAGGAGATTTCCTTGAGCTTGAGCGCGCCTTCCATCGCGATCGGGTACATCGGGCCGCGGCCGAGGAACAGCGCGTGCTGCTTGTCGACGAAACGTTTCGCCAGTTCCTTGACGACCGGATCGAGCTTCAGCGTCGCCTCGATCAGCGACGGGATGCCGAGCAGGTGCTGCACCAGGCCACGCTCGCGCTCAGCGTCGGCGCCATGGAACTTGGCGAGGGCCACCACCAGCATGCCGAGCGCGGTCAGCTGCGTCGTGAACGCCTTGGTCGAAGCCACGCCGATCTCGGGGCCCGCGCGCGTCAGCATGACGAGCTCGGACTCGCGCACCAGCGAGCTTTCCGGAACGTTGCAGATCGCGAGCTGCGACAGGTAACCCGCCTGCTTCGCGAGTCGCAACGCGGCCAGCGTGTCGGCGGTTTCGCCCGACTGCGACACGCTCACGAACAGCGTGTTCTTCGGCACCACCGGATTGCGGTAGCGGTACTCGCTCGCGATCTCGACCCAGCACGGCAGCCGGCAGATCTGCTCGATGAAATACTTGGCCACGGACGCTGCGTGGAAGCTTGTGCCGCACGCAACGATGCGCACGGCTTCAGTCTTCGCGAAAACAGCCTGCGCGGCCGGGCCAAACGCGGCCTCCAGCAGCTTGCCGCCCGCCACGCGTTCCTCGAGCGTCTGCGCGACGGCGCGCGGCTGCTCGTGGATCTCCTTCAGCATGTAGTGCGGGAAGTCGCCCTTCTCCGCCGCATCGGCCGAGAGTTCGCTCTCGTGCACCTTGCGCTGGATCGTGTTGCCGCCCTGGTCCAGGATCCGGTAGCTGTCGCGGCGGATCTCGCAGACGTCGCCTTCCTCGAGGAACACGAACCTGCGCGTCACCGGCAGCAGCGCAGCCACGTCGGAGGCGACGAAGTTCTCGCCGTCACCGAGACCGATGACGACCGGGCAGCCCTGGCGCGCAAGAACGAGGCGCTCGGGATCCTGCTGCGAAATCACGGCCAGTGCGTAAGCGCCTTCGAGCTCGGCCACGGTTGCGCGGACCGCCTTGAACAGGTCGCCGGTCTTCTGCAGATGGAAGTGCACGCGGTGGGCGATCACTTCGGTGTCGGTCTCCGAGGTGAACTCGTAGCCGGCGGCCTGCAGTTCCGCACGCAGCTCTTCGTGGTTCTCGATGATGCCGTTGTGGACGAGCGCGATGCCGTCCCTGGAGATGTGCGGGTGCGCGTTGCGCTCGCTCGGCACGCCGTGCGTGGCCCAGCGGGTGTGCGCGATGCCGAGCAATCCGCTTGTGGGATCCGCGTCGAGCGCATCCTGCAGCATGCGGACCTTGCCGACTGCACGCAGCCGCTTGATGGTGCCCGTGCCGTCCAGCACGGCGACACCCGCAGAGTCGTAACCGCGATATTCGAGGCGCCGCAATCCCTCGATCAGGATCGGGACGACATCACGCCGCGCGACGGCACCAACGATTCCGCACATGGTCGATCCTTTGTTCGAGGGGCGGCGAGACTAACAGTTTTTCGTTGTGGATCAAAGGACTACGCTGGTCTGGGCGGCCTCGTGCAGCCCGCTCGAGCGCAGCCGGACCCACATCTTAAGGTCCCGTGGGGTGGTTGCACGGCTTTGCGTCACATTCGACCGCAGGGATGGAGCACCCACCCGCACGCGCGGGACAGCCGCGACGGGATTCAGGCCGCAGGAAGCAGCCCGAAGTAACGTCCGACGGCGCGATACAACGACGAGTCCGCCGGCACCAGCGGCAAGCCGAGTTCGCGTTCCAGACGGTCGCACCAGTGCGCCGTGCGGATGCCGGTGCCGACGACGATCATCGCCTCCGCGGCAGGCGCGGCAGCCCGGGTCCGGACCAGGCTGGCCAGGACCTCGTCGTCGCTGAACCGGTAATGCCGGGCGCTCACGCTGGCCTGGTCGGCGAACAGGCCCTGCTCGACGAACGTCTGGAACGCATCGATGCAGTAGCCGCCGTGCTCCAGAAACTCCGTGAACATCGCCTTCCATGCCGGGCTGTAGTACGGAGCCGCAACGGCAACCCTGCGCGCGCCGAGGCGATCGAGTTCATCGAGGATCGCCACCGCATTGAGCACGACCGGCACGCCGCAGGCCTGGCTGATCCGTTCGCCCGCTTCGCGCGCACCCGCCGGCGTCTTGCCGATCAGGCACGCAAAACCCGGCCCGTCCTGGATGATCAGTTCGCACCCTGCTTCGGCCAGCATCGTTGCGGCCGTGACCAGGTGCGGCTCGGACGCCGCAATGGACGCAAAGCTGTAGTCGAACCCGGGCGGCGGCAGGATCGTCTGCTGCATTTGCAGCTGTCCCGGATGCAACCGCTCGAGGTCGGGCGCATTGGGGTCCATCCAGCCAGGCGCGGTGACGATGCCAAGCCGTCTCTTCCCGGCGGCCACCACGTTCGTCATGGTCGTGGCCCGCCCGGCAAGCCGGCGCGTGCCTCGTCCTCGCGCAGCATTTTCAGCAACGACAGCACCATCAGGAGGCCGACCGCCAGCAACGGCAGCGAGCAGACGATTGTCGCGGACAGGATCACCTTGAGCCCGCCGTCGATGAACATGAGCGTGATCGGCAACACGCCGAGCGCGCAGGCCCAGAACACGCGATTCCAGCGCTCCGGGTCGAGGCCAGCCGGGAGGCGCATCGTGGAGACAGAGGCGAGCGTATATGAAGCGGAATCGTAGGTCGTCACCAGCAGCAGCAGGGCGACGACCGTGAACGTCGCCAGCACGAGCGTGCCCCACGGCAACGAGGAAATCACGGCGGTGATGGCCTGCGCCTCCCCGACACTCTTCATGAGCCCGGTGACGCTGAGTGCACCGGTCAGTTCGAGGTTCAGTGCATAGTTGCCGAGGACGATGAAGAACATCGCGGCACCGATGCTGCCGAACGTGAGCATGCCGCCAATCACGTTACGGATCGTGCGGCCGTGCGAAATGCGCGTGACGAAGATGCCGACGAACGGGCCGTACGCAATCCACCAGGCCCAGTAGAAGATCGTCCAGTTTTCGACGAACCCGGTGTTCGCCACCGGGTCCGTCCAGGTGTTCATGCGGATGAAGTTCTGCAGCACCAGTCCGACGCCGTTGGTGCCCATCTTGAGGATGAACAGCGTCGGTCCGACGGCCAGCACGAAGAACAACAGCAACAGGGCCGCAACCATGTTCGCGTCCGCCAGCCGCTTGAAGCCGCGCTTGAGCCCGAGATACGCACTGGTGCCGAAGATCGCAATGCAGACGATCACCACCGCGACCTCGAGCACGAAATCGTGCTCGAGACTGAACAGCTTCGCCACGGCGGCCGCGATCATCGGCGTCGACAAGCCGAGCGACGTGCCCGTGCCGCAGATCAGGTTGACCATGTAGAGGAAATCGACGACGCGCCCGGGCCTGCCGGTGACGCCGCCCGGCAGTATGCCGCTGGTGCCCGTGCTGGCGCGCAGGTACGGGATCTTGCGCACGTAGTACGGGTACGCGATCGCGATGGTCGGCAGGCAGAAGATCGCCCAGCCGGTGATGCCCCAATGGAACAGCCCGTAGCCCGCGGCCCACTCGATGGCGCTGGTGCTGCGCGGCTCGAGGCCATAAGGCGGCTTGTCGATGTAATAGCCCCATTCGATGACCGCCCAGTAAAGCAACCCGGCGCCGACGCCCGCGCAGAACAGCATGCCCACCCAGCTCAGGGTCGAGAACTCCGGTCGGCTGTCGGCGTCACCTAGCCTGACCTTGCCGTAGCGACCGAATGCAAGCCAGACGAGGAACGCAACCGCGCCGGTGCCGTACCAGAGGTAGAGCAGCCCGACGCTCTTCGTGATGGCGTCGTAGGCCGCGGTGATCACGCCGGCCGCCTGGTCCTTGAACGCGACCATGGGCACCGACAGCAGCAGGATCACGAGCACCGTCGTGACGAACACGGGCCAGTCGGTGCGATGTGCCGATGCCTCGTCGTTGTGTCTTTCCATCAGTCGCCTCAGGGTTCGTGGCGTCGTCGCGCCGTGGTTACGGCTGCCAGCCGGGATACAGCTCGTCAGCCAGGTTGCGGCACAGTGCGTAATCGGCGGGAGCCATCGGCGCCACGCGGTCGCCGAGTTCCATGACTCGGGGACTGGTCCGGTCGAACAGGGGCCATTCGCCGCCGCGGGGGCCGTTTGGATTGCCGTGGCGGGCGAAGCTGGCCCAGAGATCGATCATGCGATCGGACAGGGCATCATCGGTCTCGGTGCGCGTGAGCCAGTCATCCGGCGTGCCGAACACGTACGGGATCTCTGCACCGTGGTACGAGCGCAGCGTGACCCCACCCGGCCCGGGACGCACGCGCGTGAAGCGATACACCCATGCGTTGCGACCGGTCTTGCGCGCAGCGTCCGCCATCAGGTACGAAGGACAGACCATGTTGACCAGCGTCACGACCTTGTCGCGCGCAGTGCGCAGGTCGGGTTCCCTCGCTGCCCGCGCTTCGAGCTGCGGACGGGCGGTCGGTGCAATGTCCGCCAGGTCCTTTGCGAGGCCTGGTGGATCCGCATCGACGTACATGTACCACTCGTCCTCGTTGCTGCCGATCAGCAGGTCGTAGGGAATGCCCTCCCGCGCATAGGCCTGCGCCGGGTTCGCGAGGACCGACTTGCCGTCGACCACCGGCGTGTAGCGATGGTCGGGCACGTAACGCAGGGTCGCATCCCAGATCGCGCGGCTCGGGAGCCGGCGCAGCGCCGCCAGGTCCGGCTTGCCGGCAAGCTGCGCGCTCAACGCCCGGCCGGCCACCTCGGCATGGGATTCGTCGAGCCGATCCTGCATCTGGAAGCCGCCGCTCTGGCTCACGGCGCGGTGGAAGAGTCCGCGCGCGAGCGGCGAGTTCACGAGGTAGCCGATGTCGGTGGCGCCCGCGGATTCGCCGAACAGCGTCACGTTGTCCGGGTCGCCGCCAAAGGCTGCCACGTTGGCGCGTAACCAGCGCAGAGCCGCGATCTGGTCGAGCAGCGCGAAGTTCGTCGGGTACTCCGCGCCGCGCAGGTCCGGGTGCCCGAAGAAGCCGAAGATGCCCACGCGGTACGCGATCGTCACGACGACCACGTTGCCGCGCCGGGCCAGGCGCGAGCCGTCGTAATTCGGCTCGAACGACCAGCCGGAGCGATTGCTGCCGCCATAGATCCAGACCATCACCGGCAGCTTCGCGTTGCCGTCGAGTTGCGGCGTCCAGACGTTCAGGTACAGGCAGTCCTCGCTGACGGCGGGATCGACGAAGGTGCTTGCCGGGGCGCCGAACGCTGCGCCTACCTTCCGGTACCAGTCCGTGAGGTAGGCGTCCTGGTAGCACGCCGGTGCGAATGCCGTGGCCTGCAGCGTGCCGGTACGCGGTTGCGGCGGCAACGGTTCGCGCCAGCGGAGATCGCCGACCGGTGGGGCCGCGAAGGGTATGCCTTTGAAGACCGCGACCCTCGGAACCGCGTCTGCGAACGTACCCTGCAGCGATTCACCGTTAGCCACGACGCGCGGGGCCTGCTGCATCGCGCCGGCAGCAGATTCCGCGTGCAGGCCGGATGCGAACGACAGCCACAGCGCTGCGGCAGCGACCAGCGCCCCCCGCCGGGCCGTCATGGCCGTGTCACGCATCGATGGTGACGACGACACACCCGTTCGAGCCGCCCTGCTCCACCAGCTCGTTGGCGCGCGCGATCTCTGCCAGCGGCACCCGTTCTGCAATGCGGTGCTGGAGCATGCCGTCGCGGAATGCCTGCGTGATGTCGGCGATCGCGAGCTTCTTGGCCGGCTCGGGCATCGAATACACGATCACGAAACGGACCGTGAGGTCCAGGTACATCATGCGGAAAAACGGCAGCTGCGGCTCCTTCACCTGCGTCGACGAGTACGTCGCGATCACGCCGCTGGTGCGGATGCAGTCCAGGACTTCCGGCAGGTTCGCGCCGAACTCGACGTCGATCACGCGGTCGACCGGCTTGCCGCCGTTCAACGCCTTGACCCGCTCGCCCCATCCGGCCTCGCGATGATTGAAGACGTCCCTCGCGCCGGCTTCACGGCACACGGCCTCGTCGCGCGAATTGCTCGCCGACGCTATGACCCTGGCGCCGGCCATCTTCGCCCACTGGATCGCGTAGTAGCCGACCCGCCCGGCACCGCCGGTCACGAGCACGGTCTGGCCCGCAATCGGGCCGTCCGCGTGCACGCAACGGTGCGCAGTCATGATCGGGATGCCGGCGCACGCGCCGACGTCGAAGCCGGCCTCGATCGGCAACGTGACGGCACGCAGCGAGTCGAGCGCCACGTACTGTGCTGCCGTGCCGAAGCGACGACCGAACTGTGCCTGGTAGACCCAGACCTTTTCGCCGACCCGTTTCGAGTCGACTCCTGCGCCGACCGCCTCGATCACGCCGGCACCATCGCTGTTCGGGATCACGTAGCCGTCGTCGAGCAGGTTCGGGAACGAGCCGGCGCGCTTCTTCACGTCGGACGGATTGACGCCGCTCGTGCGCAGCTTGACCAGCACTTCGCCGGGCCCCGCCACGGGCGTCATTTTGTCGCCGATCACGAGCACGTCGCGTGCGGCGCCGAATTTCTCGAACCAGGCTGCTTTCATCGATTTCCCCACTGCATCTGTTCAGTCGTCGAGCCAGTTCGAGAGCGATTCCGTGTGGCCGTCCACGCCGATGATCTGGCCCGAGATCATGCGGCCCTGCGACGAGGCGAGGAAATACGCCGTGTTGGCGACGTCTTCGGCGTCGACGAACTGCCGCAACGACACCTGCCGCTCGTAAAGCTTGCGAATCTGCGCCGCCGTCATCCCGCGCGCAACCGCGTCACGCTCGATGACCCCGTCGATTCGCGGGCCCTTGATGCTGCCTGGGCAGATAGCGTTGACGCGGATACCCTCGGGTCCGAGTTCCATCGCCAGTGTCTTGGTGAAGCCGAGCAGCGCCCACTTGCAGGCTGCATACGGTGTGCGCAACGGAAAGCCGAAGAACGCCGCGCTCGACGCGATGTTGACGATCGAGCCGCCGCCCGCAGCGCGGAGCAGCGGCACGGCGCGACGCGTGCAGTAGAACTGGCCGTTCAGGTCGACGGCGATCGTGCGGTCCCAGTCGGCCGGCTCGATCTGCTCGACTGGTGCCGTGGGGCCGGCGATGCCGGCGTTGTTGACCAGGACGTCCACGCGGCCGTATTTCGCGGCGATCTCGTCGAACCAGGCGTCGACCTGTCCTGCGTCACTCACGTCGACGATGCTGGCCGCCGCCTTCGGGTGCGAGGCGCGGAATTCCTGGACCGCAGCCGGATTCGCGTCGCAGACATGCGCGCGAAAGCCGCCTTCCTCGAAGCGCTCGGCAATTCTTCGGCCAAGGCCCGTCGCGGCCCCGGAAATGACGACGACAGGCGCCTGGACCATCAGGATCTCCACATCAGTGCCTGAACCGTACTCAGGTCGACAGTCACGCCACAAGCGATTTGTGGTTCATGGCGCATGAGTTATTCTCATCTGCACCCCAGGGGCCGGACGACTTTGTACCGAAAACTGCCCTCCCTGAATGCGCTGCGAACATTCGAGGCCGCGGCCCGCAACGGCAGCTTCAAGGCCGCGGCCGCCGAGCTGTGCGTATCGCAGTCGGCGGTCAGTCACCAGGTCAAGCTGCTCGAGGCCGAGCTCGGCGTCGCGCTGTTCGTGCGCAAGCCGCAGGGCATCGAGCTGAGCCGCCAGGGGCGAGCCTATTTTCCAATCCTGCGCGACGCCTTCGAGCGCATCGCGGCCGGCACGGACCTGCTGCGCGGTTCAGCGGCGCGGCCGCGGTTGACGCTGCAGGTGTATTCGACGTTCGCGATCCGCTGGCTGATCCCGCGGCTGCCCGCATTCCAGCGCAGTCATCCGGAGGTGAACGTGCGCCTGCATACCTCGCAGTCGGACGTGAATTTCGAGTATGAGGACGTGGATGCGTGCGTGATGATCGGCAACCGCACGGGAGCCGGCCTGCGCTACGACTACCTGTTCTCATCGCGTGTGTTCCCGGTCTGCAGTCCAGCCACGCTCGCGGAATATCGATTGCGTGACGACCCGGCCAGCCTGCGCGAGGCACCGGTGCTGCAGGTCTATCCGTCGCGCATGGACTGGTGGTCCTGGCTCAATGCGCACGGCGTGGAAGGCGTGAACCCCGACGCCGGCCAGCAGTTCGACAGCTACGAGCTCGCGATGAACGCGGCCATGCAGGGCATCGGCGTCGCGCTGGGCATGGAACCGTTCGTCGTGCGCGACCTGCAGTCGGAAGTCCTGGTGGAGCCGTTTCCCGGCAGGCGCACCTACACTGCCGGTGACTGGTACCTGGTCTGCCGCGAGGACAAGGCGACGCGCCCCGACATCGAAGCGTTCAGGCGCTGGTTGCTGGAGCAATCGGCCAGTGATCCCTCGATGCCTCCGCCTCGTCCGCGCTGAGCGCTACAGCCAGCGCAGGTGTGCTCAGGTGTGGCCCTCGACAATGCCACTCCTCGATTTCACTGGCGGTGCTCAGCCCCAGAGCGCCGGATCCGGGGCGTGCATGACGCCGCATTCGAAGCGGATCGGGTGGCGCCGATCCAGTCGCTGCAGCAGCGGGCCATCCAGGTCAGTGACAGCACAAGCCTGCGCCACCAGGAATCCCGGCGCCATGGCGAGCGACGTGCCGCACATGTTGCCGACCATCAGGCCAAGGCCGAGGCGCTGCGCCTCGGCGCACATCGCGAGCGCCTCCGTCAGTCCGCCGCACTTGTCCAGCTTGATGTTGACGGACTGGTAGCGTCCAGCCAGCCCGGCGAGCGAATGACGATCGGTGCAGGACTCGTCCGCAGCGACTGGAATCGGACTGCGCAGGCCATCGAGCGTTGCGTCGTCTCCACGACGTACGGGTTGCTCGACCAGTTCGACGCCCAGCCCGTGCAGTTGCGGGAGCAGTTGCTCGAGCAACGCGCGCGTCCAGCTCTGGTTGGCGTCGACGATGACGCGGGCGGCAGGGTGGACCTCCCGCACGATGCGCACGAGATCGACGTGGCGTACAGCGTCGACCTTGAGTTTCAGCAACGGATAGTCGCGGGCCTGCCGCGCCTTGCGCCGCACCTCCGGCTCGTCGCCCAGGCCGATCGTGAATGCCGTGGTCACCGGATGCGGTGCGGGCAGTCCGGCGAGCTGCCATGCGGGGCGGCCGGTTTCCTTCGCGCGCAGGTCCCACAACGCGCAATCAATGGCGTTGCGTGCGCCACCGGCCGGCAGGAGGTCGAGCAGTTCCGGGCCCGTCAGCCGGTCGTGCAACGCGCCACGCACGACTTCGATCTGCGCCGCCATCGATGCAGGAGTCTCCCCGTCGTAATCGACGCCTGCAGCCTCCGCCCATCCCCGCTGCCCGCCGGGACCGGTCAGCCGCACGACGAGCACCGGCACGTGCGTGTACGAATCGCGCGCCGTGACGAACGGCTCGACC
>JBAVJR010000333.1:0-2803 GCA_049687855.1 Steroidobacteraceae bacterium
AATGCATGACCGAACACGTCCTCGTCTGGCACCCGAAGGTTCCAGGAGATTCTCCCGCGGCGTCCGACGAACAGCTGCGCCTGATCGGCATGCCCACCGGCCTGGTGCGCGCGGCACGTCAGACCCCTGCGGATGAAGAGCTCACGGCCGCTTCGCGCGCCGTCATGAACGAAGTGATCGCGGACCTGAAGCTTCGCGCGAGTAAGCCGGACGCTCCGCCGACGCGCGTGAGCCTGAGCGGGCTCAACGACTCGGAGAAGGCGACGATCGCCGACATCCTCGGCGAAGGCGATGTCTGGGCGAAGGTCGGCCTGGACGATGCCTATTGGCGGGTAGTCGAGTCGGTGATGGCCGGCATCTGGCGCATCGAAAGCAGCACGGCGGATGGCGCGCAGGGCGAATGGATCGAGATCGGTCCGGTGCCCACGCCGATCCTGCGCGCCGCGACCGAGCTGCCGCGCGCCGCAATCCAGGTGCCGGAGCAGATGCCGAAGGGTGCGATGAATGCGCCAGCGTTGCTGTTCGAACTGCAGCAGCGTTCGAGCGAATACCGGCCTGGCGCCGAGAACCACATCATCAACTTCACGTTGCTGCCTCTCACCGACGTCGATGCGCAGGTGCTGACGGCCGTGCTCGGGCAGGTCCCGCTGGTGATCCGCTCCGGCGGTTTCGGCAGCTCGCGCGTGTTTGCGACGGGCTTGCGGCACGTCTGGGCGGTACAGTTCATCAACGGCATGGGCAACGTGATCCTCGACACGCTCGAGATCGGCGGCGTGCCGGTTTCGGTGCTGGCGGCACGCGAGGATTTCGAAGACTCGGCCGGGCGTCTCGGCGAAATACTGCAGGCGTTCAATTGATGAACCGCCCCTTCGAAGGCAGCTACGGCGGCGACGGCTCGAAGATCGCCGACGACACGCGGCTCGAATGCGGCATCTGCTGGTGGGTCTACGATCCGGCGCTCGGCGACGAAGAAACGCAGACGCCCCCGGGCACGCCGTTCCGGCTGCTGCCGGACACCTGGGAATGCCCCAACTGCGCAGCGAACAAGAGCAAGTTCATGGTGATCGACAGCGCGACGCTGTCGGAAGACGACGCCGTGAACAACCTTGCGAACGCGTATCGGCGCGCGGCGCTCAAGGTCAAGGGCATGCCGATCTACAATCCAACGCTCGCAATCGAAGCCGTGGGCTTCCGCGAGCACGAGGGACGGCAGGTCGGCGTGATGGTCACGCCGTGGTTCATGAACCTGACGGTGCTGCCGACTCCGGGCGACCTGGAGATCTGGGTGGGTGGCTCGACCACGCGCATCGCGTTTCCTTCGGGGGCGTACGACTTCGTCGTGACCGACCTGCACGGTCTGGGCCTGATCGGTACGTGCTCGCTGTTCTCGACGATGACGGAGTTCACGGACCACGAGGCCGCGCAGCTCGCTGCCGCCTCCGTGGCCGAAGCGCTGTTCCAGGCCGAGCCGCCGCCGGCCCCACCCGCAGTATCGCGACGGCGTGTGCTCGGGGGTTGAGCTGAGTCAGCCTGCGCGCAGCTTGCCGACGATGCACGCGCCGTAGAGCCGTTCGAAGTCCTGCTCGGTCATCGGCAGCGGGTTGCCGCCCGTCGAGGGGTCGTTGAGCGCCTGGGGCGCGAAGAGCCGGGCGTGTTCCGCGCGCACACCGATCTCGGCCAGCGTATGCGGGATGCCGATCTCGCGGCGCAGTTCGAGCACCCAGGCCAGGAAGCCGGTGAACGACCGGTCGGCGAGACCAAGCCAGGCCGCGAGACGCACCATGCGCTCCTCGAGCGCCCCACGGTTCCATTCGAGCACGTATGGCATCACCACGGCATTGGTGAGCCCGTGGTGCGTGCCGAGGTTCGCCGAGCACGGGTGGCTCAGGCTGTGCATGGCGCCTAGGCCTTTCTGGAAAGCGGTGGCCCCCATCGATGACGCGATCAGCATGTGGGAGCGAGCCTCGAGATCGGCGCCGTTGGCCACGGCGCGCGGCAGGTAGTCCTTGACGAGGCGCATGCCCTCGACAGCGATGCCTTCTGCCAGTGGATGGTAGCCCGGGGCGCAGTACGCCTCGAGACTGTGCGACAGCGCGTCCATGCCCACGGCAGCCGTGATGCGGGGCGGCAGGCCCACGGTGAGTTCGGGATCCTCGAGCACGATCGCCGGCAGCATCTTCGGGTGGAAGATGATCTTCTTGGTGTGGTCCCGCACGTCCGTGATGACCGACGCGCGTCCGACTTCGGAGCCGGTCCCGGACGTCGTCGGCACCGCCACCACCGGCGCCATGCCGGCGACGTTGACACGCGTGAACCAGTCCTCGCGATCCTCGAAATCCCAGATCGGTCGAGACTGACCCACCATGAGCGCAACGGCCTTGGCAGCGTCCAGCGCACTGCCTCCGCCGAACGCGATCACGCCGTCGTGGCGGCCGGCCCGATAGGCCGCGACGCCCGCGGTGACGTTCGCTTCGACGGGATTCGGCTGCACATCGGCGAAGACCTCGCAGCCCAGGCCGGCGTCGCGGCACAGCCGCACTGCGTTTGCGACCATCGGGTGCGCCGCGAGCCCGGCGTCGGTGACGAGCAGCGGCCGCTGCATGCCGAGCGCGCGACAGTGATCGGGCAGTTCAACGATGCGTCCGGCACCGAACTTGATGCTGGTCGGGTAGTTCCAGTTGCCGCGCAGGGTGGTCATCTCGTGCTCCGTTTCGTCGTGCCGGGTCGGCGTAGTTTACTCGCTGCTGCGCGGCGACACCGCGTGGGCACAGTTTATAAGCGGCTGATCCGGGGCCTTCCCCCG
>JBAVJR010000334.1:0-2352 GCA_049687855.1 Steroidobacteraceae bacterium
CGCGGCGAGACCGCCGGCCGTACCACGGTCCAGCGCTATTTCCCCCGATCGCTCGACTCGCTCGAGGGCATCTTCCGGTTCGTCGGCGATTTCATCTCGGCGCGCTCGCTTGATGCGGAACTGCACATGCCGGTCTGCTTCATCATCGAGGAGTTGTTCACGAATTTCATGAAGTACAACGCGGAGAGCACGCACGACATTTCCTTGAGCCTCGGCCACACGCCCGAGCAGCTCACCGTGCGGATCACCGCTTTCGACGTGAACTCGTTCGATGTCACCCACGCGCCCACGGTGGACACGACCAAGCCGCTCGCGGAGCGCCAGGCGGGCGGGCTCGGACTGCACCTGGTGCAGCAGATGGCGGACACGCTCCAGTACGAGTATGCGGAGCGCCGCAGCACGATCACGTTTACCAAGTTGCTCGAGGCAGGGTGAGACCGGATGTTTGAGATTCGATTGGGCGAGCAGGGCGAAGTCATCATGACCGGGCGGCTGGACGCGGCCCAGTGCGACAAGGCGCTGCAGTTCATGGATGGCATTCCTGCGCCGCGCGTGGTCGACCTGACCGGGCTCGACTATGTGTCCAGCGCTGGTCTCGGCGTGCTGCTCAAGACGCAGAAGCGAGTGATGGCGTCGGGCCAGGGCCTGCGGCTCATCAACGCCAACAAGCACATCCGCGACATCTTCAAGTACGCGGGGTTCGACCGGATCTTCGAAATCGTCCCGGCCGGCAGCTAGCAGCCGATGGACGGGTTTCCTGACCAACTTTCTGGGCGTCCGCCGGTATTTATGAACGACGAGAGCGACGGAGCACTGGTCAGACGTACGTGCAGCGGGGAGCCACGGGCCTTCGAAACCCTGGTACGGCGGCACGAAAAGACGGTCTTCAACGCGGCGTTGCGCATGCTGCACGACCGCGAAGAAGCACGGGACGTCTCCCAGACTGTGTTTCTCAAGGTGTATGAGCACCTCGGCGAATACGACCCGTCGCACAGGTTCTACAGCTGGATCTACCGGATTGCGCTCAATGAATCGATCAAGTCCCTGCAGCGCCGGAAGCCCACCGCGGCCCTCGATTTCGAGACGCCCGACGGCACTCCGGGTCCTGAGGGCGTCCTCGACCGGCGCCAGCTCAGCGACGGCATGGCGGCTGCGATCATGAGTCTCCGTACCGAATACCGTGCCGTCATCGTGCTGCGGCACTTCATGGACTGCAGCTACGAGGACATGGCCGCCATCCTCGACCTGCCCGAAAAAACCGTCAAATCGCGCCTGTTCAGCGCCCGCCAGCTGCTCAAGACTGCGATGGAAACCAGGGGATGGGCGTCGGAATGACCGGCCAGGACACCACGCTCGAACTGATCAACGCCGAAATCGACGGCGCGCTCACCGGTCCGCAGCGGGCCGAGCTCAACCGCTTGCTGCTCGCCGATCCGTCCGTGCGCGCGCTGCGCGACGGCCTGACGCGCACCTGCCGTGCACTCGACGAGATGCCGCGGGAAGAAATCCCTGCGGGCCTGCACGAAGCCATCGTGACGGGCCTGCCCGTGGCAGCACCAAAATCACACGGACTGCGCCACACTTCGTTCACCAGCCGTCCGCTGCTGCGTTATGCCGCTGCCTTCGGCGGTGGCCTGCTGGTCAGCGCGCTGGCTTTCCAGCTCGGTAGACTCGACTCGACGGAGTTCGGCGCAGGCCAGCTTGCCGGCACGATCGCCGCTGCCACGCATGCCGAGGCGCGGATGATCGTGAACCTCGACCAGGTTCGTGGCTCGATCACGCTTACAGGTGCGGCCGAGGCGCCGCAGGTCGTGACGTCGCTCGAGTCCACTCGGCCGGTGTCGATCGTCACGCACTTGCATGAAGACGGCCGGGTTGAAGTCCAGGTCGTCGATGACGCGAATGGACTGGTGCTGCAGCGCGGCAACCTTCGCATCGGCCCCGGATCGGCGCACTGATACTGATCGGGAACGATTTTTATCGGCTGCCGCCAACTTTGGGCGGCAAACGTGGTAATTGAAGTTGTAGCTCAACAATCAACGCCCGGGCTGCCGGGCCAATGCAGGGGAAGAGACTCATGGCCAATCAAGGGAATTCGCGGAAGTTCTGGGTTGCCGGCGGCGCTATCGCCGTCATCGGCGTGGTGGGCATGATTGCCCTTGACTACCCGCCCGCCAGCGAAGACGCGTCGGGCACGATCGTCCCGGCCAAGCGTTTCCGCGCTGACGGCGGCGGCGCGACGATCCTGGGCGATTCGACGGCGACGCAGTCGGGCGTGAACATCGCGAACGGAGTTAACGGCGCTGCTGGCGCTGCCGGCGCTGCCGGCGCTGCCGGCGCTGCCGGCGCTGC
>JBAVJR010000335.1:0-11561 GCA_049687855.1 Steroidobacteraceae bacterium
TCCCAGTGCCACCGCATTCAGCACCGTGCGCCAACTCAGGCCGCGGCCCAGGTTCTGCAGCATCCACTCGTGCTCGCGCTCCGCCGTGGCAAGCGCTGCGGTGCGATTCGGCACTTGAGTGAGTTCCGCGATCTGCTCCCGCAGGCGCGCATCGAAGCCTGGCGACAATGCGGGGCGGGGCAGGGCACCGGCCAGCGACGCGTCGAGCTCGCCGAGCGCCAACGCGTAGGCCCGGCAGCGGGGGCAACGCTCGAGATGCTGTTGCACGATGACTGCGCGCTGCGGGTCGAGCGCGCCCTCGCTCCGTTCAACGAGGTCGAACTCGTAATCTGCACATGGCCCGTGCGCAAGGGCGTAGTCGTGACTGTGCTGGTTCATGCGGCCTTGACCTCCGCGGGCCGGGCAAGCTCCATCAGGCGCTTGCGGGCCCGGAACAGTAAATTCTTGACCGTCCCCAACGGCATGCCGAGCGACTCGGCCACGGCGTCGTAGGAACGGTCTTCCAGGTAAAAGAGTCGCACCGCCTGCTGCTGGTTCGCGGGCAGCGTTTCCAGCAGGCGCAGCAGGTTGTCGCGTTCCGGATCGCCGGCCGGGCCGGTGGCGATGCTCGTCGCGGCGTGCTGTGCCTCGACCGAGTCCGGATCGTCGAACGAGACGGTAGGCCGCCGCTTGCGCAGGTCCATGAGGCAGGTGTTCCGGGTGATGGCGTAGATCCAGGTGCCGAGCGCCGCGCGGCCGTCGAAGCCGGGCAGGCCCTTCCAGACACGGACGAAGGTCTCCTGCGCCGCGTCCTCGGCCGCCGCGCGGTCCTTGAGGATCGAAAAAGCGAGGCGAAACACGCGGTTACGGAATTCGGGCACGATCAGGTCGAACGCTCGCGCGTGCCGACCTGCCGCCAGATGACTTTCGATCGCCGCGTCCATGGGACTTTATATGCGCCTACGGCACTCAAGGTTGCAAGCCACGACCACTGCAACCTTTCCCCGGGATGACGCATATAACCATCAACAGCCCAGGAGGCACGTCCATGAACGAAGAAGTCGTTGCAGTTTTCATCCCGATCGTCGCGATCGTCATGTCGCTCGGGATTCCCATCATTTACCAGATCCTCGATTACCGCCGCCGTCGCGACGTCGTCGAGGCGCACCACAAGGAGCGCATGGCCGCCATCGAGCGCGGCATGGAGCTGCCGGCCTTGCCGGACGCTTACTATGGCCCACTGGATCGCAACAAGCGTCCGCGTCACCTGCTGACCGGCATGGTCTGGTTGTTAATCGGCATCGCCCTGTTCCTGGCGCTGGGTGCGGTGGCAGGTGAGGACGTGCGGTTCTTCGGCCTGATCCCGGCCGGGGTTGGCCTCGCGTTCCTGATCTACTACTTCATCGAAGGCAGGCACGAGGCCGCGGCTTTCAGGGCCAAGGAAGCTGCCCGGGACGAAGCTGCCGCCTCCAAGGTCTGAGCGGCAGGACGCAGTAACGCAGCCCGTTTCGCGGCGGGTTGCGTTTTTTTGCGGCCGAGGCGACTGTTTGCCTGACTCCGCAGGGCGCAAGGGTGCGAAAATGCCTGCATCTCGTATCACCGCCCGGAGTATTCCATGTCGCGGCCGGTTCCATCCTCAGCCCGAACGCAGCCCGCTGCGGCCGCGGTCATACCCACGCTGAGTGCGATTGCGCTGCTGGTCTTTGCCCCGGCGGCTTGCGCCCTCGACGACACCATGGTCGTCGTCACCGAGAAAGGCAGGGTGCAGCTGTCGGTCGTCACCACGGGACTCGAGCATCCGTGGGGTATCGCCTTCCTGCCGGATGGCCGTGCGCTCGTCACCGAGCGCCCGGGCCGGCTGCGCATCATCGATCGCAACGGCCGGGCCGGCGCGCCGCTGGCCGGAGTTCCCGGCGTGGACGCCGTGGGGCAGGGTGGCCTGCTGGACGTTGCGCTGGATCCCGATTTCGCACGCAACCAGCGGATCTATCTTTCGTATGCGGAACCCCGCGGCGAGGGAACGAACGGCACGAGCGTCGCACGCGCGCAGCTTGGACCCACGGGGCTCGAGGACGTCACCGTCATCTTCCGGCAGCAGCCGGCAATGGCCAGCCGGCATCACTTCGGCTCGCGCCTCGTGTTTGGTCGCGACGGCAACCTGTTCGTGACGCTGGGCGACCGCAATTCGGGTCGCGACAAGGTGCAGCTGCTCGATAATCACATCGGCAAGGTCGTCCGCATCGACCGTGATGGCAAGACGCCGGCCGACAACCCTTACCGCAATCAGGCGGGAGCGCTGCCTGAGATCTGGTCGTTCGGCCATCGCAACATCCAGGGTGCGGCGCTCGACCCGGTGACGGGCGACCTGTGGACCGACGAGCACGGGCCGAAAGGAGGCGACGAACTCAACCACACGCTGGGCGGTCGCAACTACGGCTGGCCGGTCGTGACATATGGGATGGAGTATTCGGGCAAGCCGGTCAGCGACAAGACCGAAGCACCGGGTCTCGAATCGCCGGTGCACTACTGGGTGCCTTCGATCGCGACGAGCGGCCTTGCGTTCTACACCGGGTCCGCAATTCCGGACTGGCAGGGCAACGTGTTCGTGGGCGGGTTGAAGGTGGGTGAACTGGCGCGTCTCGAGCTGCGCGACGGCAAGGTCGTGAACGAAGAGCGGTTGTTCGTCGAGGCGCTCGGCAAGCGGATCCGCACCGTGGTCAACGGGCCGGATGGCGCGTTGTACCTCCTCACCGACGAGGACGACGGGCAGCTGATCCGGGTGACAGCGGCGAAGTAAGCCAGAGCGTGCGCTTATGCTTGATCGATGAACGCCCCCGGGTTGTGTTGCTCGGCGTGGCAGTTGGAGCACAGCAGAAGGCATTTCCCTGCCTCGGTCTCGACGTCTCGCCAATTGCGGTTGGCGAGCGTTCTTATATCCAGCTGAAATGCCTTTGAAAGGGGCTCGCGATGGTGGAACTCGAGCGCAGCCAGGTTGCGAGCGTAACCGCGGATCACGCAACGACCACCAAGCATCATCACCAGCTTGAGCTTCCTGGTCCTGCCTCGCTCCAACTGCTTGCCGTAGCTCTGGTGATGGTAGTTCGTATGCCTGTTCTTGCAGTGTCGTGAGCAAAAAGCCCTCTGTTTGCCACACAGAGAATCACCGCAAATGATGCAGTTGCGCGTTGCAAAGGCTTCCATGGATGCAATTTGTTGGTCCGATGCCAGCGTTTCCATGTCATTAATTGCCGCGTTCTGTAGAATCACGGCGGGGGCCTGTAGCACAGCGGTTAGTGCAGGGGACTCATCGAAAGGTGCCTCCGCGGCGTAATCCACGGAGTGGACGGGATGAATTCAGGGAAACCTAATGGCGAAGGCGCCGATGGCAACCCTGAGCCAAGCCGGCGGTACACCGCCGGAAGGTGCAGAGACTACCTGAGGGCTGCAGTGCCCTTGATAACAGGTTCAGCTTCCCGCACCCGACCGGTATGAGGCCGAGGGTGAAGAGATAGTCCACGCCCGAAGGAAACTTCGGGGCCACGTGAATCCCTTGGTCCTGGGTTCGAATCCCAGCGGGCCCACCACTTCTCACCCAACCCGGGGTTTTAATGTCCTTCGATCCATCAACTGCAACTGCCGTGTACATCGACTCGCTCGGCGCGGATGCGCTCGCCAAGGCCGCGGCGTACACGGCGGGCAATCACTGGTTACTGTTGTGGAACCTGCTGGTCTCCGCCGTGATTGCCTGGATCGTCGTGCGCAGCGGACTGCTCGACCGCGTCAACGCGAAGCTCGCGCAACGCGGTTTGAATCTGCGGGCATGGGTCGTTGCGGCCGCGTATTTCGTGCTGGCCGGCCTGCTGTCACTGCCCTGGGACATCTTCACGGAGTGGTGGCGCGAGCGCAGTTACGGCCGCACCAGCCAGCCGCTCGACGATTTCCTGGGGCAGGGCCTGCTTTCGCTTGCGATCGCGGCGGTGCTGGTGGCCCTGTTTTTCGTCGGCGTCTACGCCCTCATGCACCGCGCGGGCAGGTACTGGTGGGCTTGGTCCGGCGCACTCACGGCCTTCGCGCTCTCGATCTTCCTGCTGGCCTACCCGGTCTTCATCGAGCCGCTGTTCAACGATTACGAGCCGGTGCCGGCAGGCGAGGTGCGCGACGCACTCGTCGTCATGGCGAAGCAGGCGGGCGTGCCCGAAGACCGCATCTTCGTTTACGACAGCTCGCGGCAGTCGAACAACTTCACCGCCAACGTTTCCGGCCTCGCCGGATCGGCGCGCATCGCGATCTCGGACGTCGCGTTCAAGGGCGCATCGCTCGACGAAGTGAAGGCCGTCACCGGCCATGAGATCGGGCATTACGTGCTCGGGCATTCATGGCGCAGGGTCATGTTGATGTCGCTGCTTGCAGTGGTGTTCTTCTACCTGGCGGACCGTTCGTTCCCGAAGTTCGCCCGAGCCTTCGGCAGCGGCGCGAACATCAGCGACCCAGCCGGGCTGCCGGTGCTGGTTTTCATGGTGTCGCTGTTTCTGCTGTTCGCGCAGCCAGCCCTCAACGGCATGATCCGCATGGGCGAGAACCAAGCCGACCAGTATTCGCTCGAGACCGTGAACCTGCCGGATGCGCTGGCGACGGCGCTGGTCAAGACGGCCGAGTACCGCGATCCCCGACCGGGCAGGCTGCAGGAAGTGCTGTTCTACACGCACCCCTCGGTCGAGCGCCGGGTGCGTCGTGCCATGGACTGGAAGGCGAGCCACCCCGTGCCCTGAGGCCGCGGCCGGTCGACTGCGCGTCCCGTGCTGCGGCTAGCTGGCGAGACGTGCCTTGAGGATATCCAGCATCCGTGCCCGCGCGCTGCTCGAGTGAATCAGCAGCACCAGCGCGTCGCCGGGCCTTGCCCAGTCGAGCGCCATCAGCGCGGCATCGACCTCCGAAGGGCAGATTGGCACCGCGGCTTCTGACAGACCCGTCTTCAGGAGCGCGTTCTGGATGATCGCGGGCACCTCGCCGGGCTGCCGACCGCGCAGGTGGCCTTCGTCTTCCTTCACGACGATCAGGTCGGGCTTGAACTCGGTCGCCACGAGGGCGAGTTCCTCGATGTCCGCATTCAGACGGTTGCCGGCGTGTCCCAGCAGCATGCCGATGCGGCCGTGCGGTGCGCGCAGTTGCTGCGCCACGCGCATCACGCCGCGCAAGCCGTCCGGATTGTGGGCGTAATCGAGGATGATCTTCACGCCGCCGATGTCGAAGCGCATGAGCCGGCCCGCGTTGTCGGCGAGGTCGCGACCGAACGTCGCGAACACCTGCGCGATCGTCGCCGGCGGCACGCCGAGCTTGGTCGCGACGAGCGCTGCACCCGCGAGATTCTCGACGTTGTAGGTCGCGGTTCCGTCGACCGTCAGCGGCATGTCGTCGATGGCGCCCAGGTCGTGTTCGCGACCCCCTGACGACAGCCACAGGTGAGCCGCGCGCACGCCGCACGTGGCGCCCTGCAGGGCACGATGCTGCACGAGCGCCGGATGATCGTAATTGCAAGCAAACCAGCCGATTGCCGGTTGCCAGCCAAGCCGTTGCCGGAGCACGCTGCTCTTGGCGCAGAGCAGGGCGTCTTCGGCATTCAGCACCAGCAGCCCGTCGCGATCGAGCAGGTGGGTGATGCTGAGCTTCACGTCCGCGAGGCCCTCCAGATCGTCGATGCCGTATTCGCCGAAGTGATCGGGACTGATGTTGGTGACGATGGCCACGTCCGCGCGATCTGCTGCGAGGCCGCGGCGCAGGATGCCGCCCCGGGCTGTTTCGAGGACGGCTGCTTCCACGCTCGTGTTGCGCAGGACGAGACGAGTTCCTGCCGGACCCGAGTAATCGCCCGACGCGACCGGCGTGCGGTCGATGAAGACGCCGTCCGTGCAGTTGAAGCCATCACGCCAGCCATTGGCCCGGGCGCAGGCAGCGACGAGTCGCACCGTGGTGGTCTTGCCGTTCGAGCCGGTGATGGCCGCGATCGGGATGGTGTGCAGCGCAGCCCACGGCACCGTTTCTGCCGTGGGTAGCGCATCGAGTGACCAGCTGTGGCTGCCCTTGCCCGCGCCCAGCGTCAGTGTCGTTTCGTCGAGCAGGTGACCGACGCGGCGCACGCTCGCGGCCTCGATCAGCATGACGATGTCGGGACGTCGCTCACTCGCAGCGCGCACTGCGAGCCTGGCAAGTGCGGCGTGTTCCTCCAGCACCGGCGGAATGACGTCGGCGGGATTCTTGGCGTCCTCGAGATAGTCCGCGAGCAGGTCGTCGGTCACGCTCGCCCAGCGGACCGGATCACGTTCGAACACCGTCGCGCATAGCGCCCACTCGTTGAGTTCGGTCGCGGTGAAGAGCTGGTCGACGGGCGCCTGCAGCGCAAGGGACACGCCCGTGGCGTGCCGACGCGCAACGATGGCGGGTGCGAGCGGCGAGCCCGGTGAGGTCTGGTCCCAGCCCAGGTATCGACGTGCACGGTCCACACGCGCGTGCCAGCCGGACAACAGCGCGTCGTCGATCTCGAGGCCGACCGTCTCCAGCACCGCGCCGGTGCCGGCGAAGAACAGGTTCCCGCCCATCAGGCGACGCGAGTCGTCGAGGGGCAGGGCGTGCCCGGCGTTCAGTCTTCCGTCTCCGGCGCGATCCAGACGCCGCGCTCGTCACGAATGACCCCCGGCATGAGCTGCTCGGTGAGCTCACCGGCTTCGTGTGCGCTGATTCCCTCTTCTGCGTGAGGGGTGACGGGCGAGGGCCGCTTGACCGGCTGCTTGCCAGAAGCGGGGAGAGGTGAGGGCTTCCGTGCACCCGCCGTCGCGCCCTGTGTGGTCTCTCCCGCGGAGGCGGCAGCGGTGACGAGAGGAGAAGCGCCGCTCGCCATGAATCCGCCGATGCCGGAATAGCCCTCACCCGTACCACCGCCCTCACCTGCACTTCGCGCGACCTCTCCCGTAGCGGCGGGAGACGTGGCGGACTTGTACTTGGTGATCTGCTTCCACGAACGAATCAGGGCATCCGCGAAGATCAGCAGCAGGTCGCCGGGCCGGCCCATGTCAAGCGCGGCGTCGATGGCCTCCTGTTCGTCGGGAATGATCGAGATCGCCGACGCCGGGACGCCACGCAACTGCAGCTGCGCGGCCTGCAGTTTCGGCACTTCGTCCGGGGCGCGATCGCGCAGGCTGTCGTCGCGCCGGCAGATGTAGTGATCGAAGCGCCCGGCGACCGCATCGGCGATCGCACGCAGGTCTTCGTCGCGACGGTCGCCCGGGCCGGCCAGCACGACGATGCGTCGTCCCGTCACGTCCAGCCGTTGTGCGAGGTCGGCCATCGCCGCGACGGCGTGCGCGTTGTGCCCATAGTCGAACAGCACCTTGAACGGGTGCTCGTTGAACACGTTCATGCGGCCCGGTGCCTGGAAGAACGTCGAGTCGAACGTGCGCAGGCCGTGACGGATCGCATCGAGCTTGATGCCGAGGGAATACGCCATTGCCGCTGCGAACATCGCGTTCTGCACGTTGTGCATCGCGCGGCCTTCGAGCGTCGCGGGAATCAGGTGGGTCCACACCAGCGGAATGTGGCTGCTGCGGTCGTACAGCGTGATCATCTGGCCGTTGACGCCGGCCTCGAGCGCGCAGGCGCGGCCGCCCGCGCGGATGTGCTCGCGCACCAGCCCGTGCTGCGGGTTCACCGTGACGTAGCAGATGCTCTTGGCTTCAGTGTAGCCCGACATCTTGAGCACCAGCGGATCGTCGGCGTTCAGCACCGCACAATCCTTCGCCACTTCGATCACGACACGCTTCACTTCGGCAAGCTGATCGAGCGTGTCGATGCCCTTGAGGCCAAGGTGATCCGACTGCACGTTGAGCACGGCGCCGACGTTCACCTCGGGTACGCCCATGCCGGCGCGCAGCAGGCCGCCACGCGCGGTTTCGAGTATCGCCATGTCGATCTGCGGATCGGCGAGCACCATGCGTGCGGAGACCGGGCCGGTCATGTCGCCCTGCACCGTGCGCTGGCCGTCGATGTAGACGCCGTCGGTCGTGGTGAGACCCGGCGTGTAGCCCGCCATCTTGGCGATGTGCGAGAGCATGCGCGCCGTGGTTGTCTTGCCGTTGGTGCCGGTCAGCGCCGCTATCGGCACCCGCGTCGGCGAGCCCGTGGGGAACAGCATGTCGATGACGGGGCCCGCGGCGTCACGCGCAGTGCCTTCGCTCGGCGCCACGTGCATGCGGAACCCGGGAGCCGCGTTCACCTCGCAGATGCCGCCACCGATCTTGCGATAGCTCTCGGTGATGTCCGTCGAAAGAAAGTCGACGCCGCCGACGTCGAGGCCCACGGCCTGTACGGCGCGCACCGCCATTTCGCGATTGTCCGGATGGATGACGTCGGTGACGTCCGTCGCCGTCCCGCCCGTCGACAGGTTCGCGGTGGAGCGCAGGTAGACGATCTGCCCCGGCACCGGAATCGACTCCGGCGTCATGTCGACCTTCTCCAGCATCTTGAGCGCCTGCGCGTCGAGTTCGAGGCGCGTCAGCACCTTTTCGTGGCCGACGCCGCGGCGCGGATCCTGGTTCACGACCTCAATCAGTTCGACGATGTTCTTCACGCCGTCGCCGACGACGTGACCCGGCGTGCGGCGCGTGGCCGCGACGAGTTCGCCGTTCACGACCAGCAGGCGGTGGTCATCGCCTTCGAGATACGACTCGACGATCACCGACCGGGAATGGTCCTTTGCGACGCGGAATCCCTGCACGACTTCGTCTTCGGTCGTGAGCTTGATCGAAATGCCGCGGCCGTGATTGCCGTTGTACGGCTTGGTGACCACCGGGTAGCCGATGCGACGCGCGGCGCGGGCCGCCTGGCCCTCGGTCTGCACCAGTTCCTGCTGCGGCACGGGCAAGCCCAGTGTCGCGAGGATCTTGTTGGTCTCTTCCTTGTCGCTCGCGAGTTCGACCGCGATGTGCGACGTGCGACCGGTGACAGTCGCCTGGATGCGCTGCTGATACCGGCCGTGGCCCAGTTGCACGAGGGACTGGTCATTCAGGCGCAGCCAGGGGATGCCGCGTGCTTCGGCCGCGCGCACCAGCGACGCCGTCGATGGGCCGAGCGCACGCCGCTGCGCGAAGCGAATGAATTCGTCGCGCGCCTCGGGCCAGTTCCAGCCGTCGGGCACGCTGTCTGCGGGGCGGATCGCGTCGGGCAGCAGCGAGCACAGCAGCCGGAGCGCGAGTTCACCGGCAGCGATGCCTTCGTCGCGTTGCGCATATTCATAGACGACGGTGTACACGCCGGGCGCGGTGGCACTGCGCGTCTTGCCGAAGGTGACGTTCTCACCGGCGATGTTCTGCAGTTCGATCGCGACGTGTTCGAGCACGTGGCCGAGCCAGGTGCCTTCGTCTTCGCGCATGCGGCGGAAAAAGCCGCCCGGCTCGCGATAAGAGCAACCGTGTTCGGCGAGGCCCGGGAGCGCGGCCGCGAGTCCGTCGACGAAGGTGTTGCCGAGCCGGACCGTGGGCCAGTGCTCGAGTTCGCCCAGGTCGAGTTCGAGCCGGATGACGGGAAAATGTGCGTAAAGCGAAGGCCCGACGTAAACGGACCGGTCCAGGATGCGCATTCCCGGCTTCCTCCCTGTCGATGAAACCCTATTCTTTCGGAACGATGAGCGATCCAGCCTGCGCCAGCCGCGTGTGCAGGTTGAAGGTCGCGCCGGCGACGAGGATGTGCAGCTTGAGGCCCAGCAGGCACACCGGCTGTCCTTCGCTTACCGCATCCATCGACGAAAACGAGACGTCGCTCGCGTCGACGATCGTGACGCCGCCACTGCCTGCGACCTCGACGGTTTCGTCCGGGCCGATGAAAGCCGCCGTGTCTTCGTCGAGCCCGATGCCGACCGCGAACGGGTTGTAAGCCAATGCCGTGAGCAAACGGCCGAGCCGGTCGCGCTGACGGAAATGCTGGTCGATGATGAAGCGGTTGGTGAGGCCGAGGCCCGGGGCGAGCCGCACGCTGCCCGAGATCACCGAGGAGCCTTCGTCGCCGAACGCGATCATGTGCTCGCTCAGGATGCTTGCTCCCGCACTGGTGCCGCCCACGGTCACACCATTGGCGTTGCGCAGGCGGATGAGCTTGGCGACAGGCGTGCCGCCGAGCAGCGTCGAGATGCGCAACTGGTTGCCGCCCGTGAAAAAGACGCCGGTCGCTTCCTCGAGCCGCTGCAGGCGGCCTGGCTCGTGGCAATCGCGACGGGTATCGAAGTCCATCGACGTGACCCGGGCTGCGCCGAGGTCGCGAAACAGTTTCTCGTAGCGTGGCCCGGTCTCGGTAAGCCGGCTGGCGGTCGGGATCACGACGATGTCGGCGTCATGGCCGCCCGACACGTCGACGAACCGCTCGAGGATGTGGCGGTCGTTCTCTTTGTTCTCGGCGCCGCCGATCGGGATGATCCAGCCGCGGGTTCCGCCTTCGGGGACGATGCTCGGCAACGTACTGCTCCTAGCGATTCTCGAACGTTCCCCGCCGGACGGCCTGGCCGCCCCGGACGTGGATTTCCCCGCGAATAATGACCGTATGTGCGCCGCCTGTCGCGTCCAATGCAACGATATCGGCATCGGCGCCCGACTCGACCCGGCCCTTGCCGGCGAGGCGCAGCAGGCGGGCCGGATTGACGGTGAAAGCGGGCAGGGCGGTCTCGAGCGGCATCCCGCCGTCGACCAGGTCCCGCAGCGTTTCGAGCAGGGCACCGGAGTGGCCCACGTCCATGCTGCTGACGCGGCCTTCCGCATCAAAGCAGGGCAGGCACCCGCCGGCGTCGGAACTGACCGTGACCCGGTCCGCCGGGACGCCGCTCGCGAGGTAGCGCCGCAGGCCGTCCGCGGCGCTCCACGCGTCTTCGCCGTCCTCGACCGGGAATGCGGTCAGGTCGATGGAACACCCTTCCTTGGCAAGTGCGACAGCCTCGTCGAACAGGGCCTTGCGGCGGTTGACGTGGGTCGGGTTGAACACGCGCGCCGGGATTTCGCTCTCGCTCAGTGCACGACGCACTAGATCAAGGCCACGAGGACCATCGCCCAGGTGCAGGTGCAGCACGCCGGCTTTGCCAGTCATCAGGCCCGACACATGGGCATCGGCGGCGAGACGCAGGATTTCGTCGAAGGTCGGCTGGCTGGAGCGGTGATCGCTGATCGCGAGTTCGCCGATGCCGAGCAGCGGCTCGAGCAGGACGAGGTCGCCACGCACACTGCCCGTGAGGGTCGCGAGCGGCACGTGATAGCCCCCGGCGTAGCCGAATGCATTCATGCCCTCTTCGCGCAGGGCGTAGATCTGTGCGAGCAGGCTGCGCGGTCCGCGCGTCACGTCGTCGGTGCCGAGCAGTCCGACGACGGTCGTGACGCCAGCAAGCGTGTAGCGCGTGAGGGACACTGCAGGCACCCGGGTCTTGAAGCCTGCTTCGCCGCCACCGCCCGTGACGTGCACGTGGCCGTCGATGAGGCCGGGGATCAGTCGCAGTCCCGCGAGGTCGATCTCGGTGACGCCCGCAGCCAGCGCAGCCGGCAGGGCAGGGAGATCCCTGC
>JBAVJR010000336.1:0-1604 GCA_049687855.1 Steroidobacteraceae bacterium
GTTCATGACGCACGAGCGCTGGTGGGCATTCGTAAGTGGCTTGCGCCAGGCCGGCGTCGCTCGCATCGCGGGCGACGTCGTCATCGACAACACCTACTTCGCGTCCCTCGGCGACGATCGCGGCGCCTTCGACAACCTTCCCTACCGCACGTACAACGTGCTTCCCGACGCCCTGCTCGTGAATTTCCAGACGGTCACACTCAGCGCCGTGCCGGATGCGGCCACCGGTTCCGTGCGGGTCAGTGCGAACCCCTGGCCGGCAAACCTCACGATCGACAACAACGTCCGCCTCGATCCCGGTGCGTGCAGGCGTGGCGCCGGTGGCATCGGGGTCGCGATGCCCGAAGGCGCGACCGGCAACCGCATCGAGCTGGCAGGCCGGTACGCGGCGGGGTGCGGTCAGTTCTCGGTGTCACGTGCCGTCATGAAGGCGCCCGATTTCGCGTACGGCCTGTTTCGCACCTTCTGGCAGCAATCGGGCGGGACGATCGGTGGCGGTATGCGCCTCGGCACGCTGCCGGCCGATGCGAAGCTGCTCTACTCGTACGAGTCCCTGACGCTTGCCGAGGTGATCCGGCTCGTCAACAAGTACTCGAGCAACTCGATGGCGCGCGCGCTGTTCCTGACAATGGGCGCCGCGCGTTACCCGGGCCGTCCGGCAACGACCACCGCCGGTCGTGAAGCCGTCCTGGCATTCCTGGCACAGCAGGGGATCGCCGCCCCGGAACTCGTGCTCGAGAACGGCTCGGGACTCTCCCGCAACGAGCGCATCAGTGCGGCGACGATGGCCGAGGTGCTGCTGGCTGCCTACCGCAGCCAGTACATGCCCGAGTTCGCCGCGTCGCTGCCGCTGTCGGCCACCGACGGTACCCTCAAGCGCCGGTTCAAGGCTCCTGAAATGCAGGGCCGGTTACGCATGAAGACCGGGTCGCTCGAGGGCGTCAGCGCGCTCGCGGGTTTCGTCAACGCGGCGAGCGGACGGAATTTCGTCACCGTCGTGATCCTCAACCACCCTGCGGCTGACAAGGGTTCCGGCGACGCGATCCAGGCGGCCCTCGTGCAGTGGGTTTTCGGCCAGTAGACGGCCGGCCTCGTCCCGTGGTCGCATGGCGGCCGGGCCGTCGCGGGACCGCCGCTATACTCGGCCCAGGGCAGACCGGAGAGCGGGGTTCACCGACATGGCTTACGACACCAGCAATATCTTCGCGCGCATCCTGCGCGGCGAGATTCCATCGCACAAGGTCTACGAGGACCAGCACACGCTCGCGTTCATGGACGTAATGCCGCAGGCGGACGGCCACACGCTCGTCATTCCGAAGGCTCCGGCCGAGAACATCCTCGACGTGCCGCCGGAAGCGCTGGCCGCGACGATCCTGACGACCCAGCGCGTCGCCAGGGCCGTCAAGCAGGCCTTTGCGGCGCCCGGCATCCTGGTCGCACAGCTCAACGGCAGCGCGGCCGGCCAGTCGGTGTTCCACATTCATTTCCACGTGGTGCCGCGCCACGCGGGTCTCGACCTGCGCTTCCACGCGCGCGACATGGCAGATCACCAGCTGCTCGCCGAGCACGCCGCACGCGTGCGGGCTGCGCTCGATTGACGGTGT
>JBAVJR010000337.1:0-13720 GCA_049687855.1 Steroidobacteraceae bacterium
ATCGGCCGCTCTGGGACATCTGCGTCGTCGAAGGTCTCGACCGCATTCCCGGCGTCGCCCCTGGCAGTTACGCGCTGTTGCAGCGCTTCCATCATTCCGCCATCGACGGCGCCTCGGGTTCGTATGCACTCATTGCACTCTGCGACAAAGACGCTCATGGCACTCCTGCCGTGCAGCCAGGCACCGGTGCCGTCGAACTTGGCGTCGTTCCCGCGCCGGCCACCGTGGCGGCCCGCGCGCTCACGTCCAACCTGGCGTCACCGGTCAGGATGCTGAATGCGCTCATGAAGCTGTCGCCGGCCCTCGTCACGGCCGCCAGGAAGCGCTTTGCGGAGCCTGGCGGGCAGAACCGGCGCGGCGTACCCATCACGCGATTCAACCAGCGTGTGTCGCCGTACCGCATGTTCGCGGCCGTTGAGTTCCCGCTGGCTGAACTCGGCAGGCTGCGCCGGCGGGTGGACGGTGCGACCGTCAACGACGTGATCCTTGCGATCTGCGGCGGGGCGTTGCGCCGGTACCTGCTCGAGCATCGCGATCTGCCGCGCGACACGCTGGTCGCCGTGTCGCCGATCAACGCTCGTCCGCGCAACGGCGACGATGCCGTGTCGGGCAATAACCTCTCGGCGATGACGGTCGCACTGGCCACGGACCTGGCCGATCCCGTCGCGCGCCTGCAGGCCATCCGCAACCTTACGCGCGAGGCCAAGGAGGCGAAGGCGGGACTCGGAGCGCGCCTGCTCACCGACCTGACGCGGCACATTCCCGGCGCCACGCTGGCAAGCGTCGCACGACTGGTGACCAACGAGCGGATCGCGCGCAACCAGGCCAACCTCATCATCACCAATGTGCCTGGTCCGCAGTTCCCGCTGTACATGAACGGCGCCCGGCTCACGCACCAGTTCGGCATGGGGCCGGTCACGCACGGGTTGGGGCTGTTCATCTCCGCCCACAGCTACAACGGCAGCGTCAGCTTCTGCATCACGGCCGACCGGCAGCTGGTACCCGACGTCGACGTCCTGGTCCGCTGCCTCGAGCAGTCGTACACCGAATTGCGGCGGTCGCGGCGCGCTTCTCCGGAAGCCACTGCCAGTGGCAAGCGCAAGCGCAAACGCACGGCGCGTCCTGCGCGCAAGGCCAGGCCATGAAACCGCTGCTGCTCGCGCTCGGCCTGGTGCTCGTCGGCGTCACGACCCTCTACTGGACGCGACCGCGCCTGCTGTTCGATGTCGTGAAGGGTCTGTTGCGGCGTCGCGCCGCGCTCTCTCGCAAGTCGGTCCGCGTCGGCGACAGCGAATGGCCGTACCTGGATGGTGGCAAGGCGACGGGCGACCCGGTGGTGCTGGTGCACGGCTTTGGCGGCGACAAGGACAACTGGACCCTCTATGCACCGTATCTAGCGCCGCACCATCGGGTGATCTGTCCCGACCTGCCGGGCTTCGGCGAGAACGACCATAGCGTGGATCGCGACTACCGCATGCAGGCCCAGGCGTGGCGACTGCGAGATTTCCTCGATGCGCTGGGTGTTGCTCGTTGTCACCTCGCCGGCAACAGCATGGGCGGCTTCATCGCGCTGCAGTTTGCGCTCGACTTTCCTGGCCGAGTGGCGTCGCTGACGCTGCTGGACAACGCCGGTGTGGCGGGCACGGGCAGCAGCGACCTGCAGCGGGCGATCGAGCGACGCGAGAATCCACTCGAACTGAAGACGCTGGCAGACGTCGATCGACTATTCGCCTTCGTCTACCACAAGCCACCCTTCATGCCGCGCCAGTTCAAGCGCGTGTTGCTCGGCGACGCGCTGGCCAATGAACGCGTGCTCGAGAAGGTGTTCTGGACACTTGCCGACGAGGGCATCGCGGGAGTGCTGAACGCGCGGCTGGGCGAAGTGCGGGTGCCGACCCTGATCGTATGGGGCCGGCAGGACCAGCTGATCGACGTTAGCGTTGTCGACGAACTGCGGCGCGGCATCCCGGACAGCGTCGCGGTGATCTTCGAGCACGTCGGGCACGTGCCGATGCTGGAGGCGCCGCAGGAAACGGCTGAGCACCACCTGGCGCTGCTGGCGCGAGCGTCAGGTGTCGCCGATCACGCTCTTGCCGGATTGCGTTGACGAAGTCAGGATAGGAGCCTGCGTTCGATTGTGCAAGCGACCGGTCTGTGCCGGCGCAGGAGTGCAGCCCTTGCGAGTCACGATGCCCACGCCCGCGCAGGTGCGACAGCTCCCGGAACTGGTGCGGGTGCGCGTGCCGCAGGAGTGGGAAGACCTGAACGGTCACGTCAACGTGAAGCATCACCTGACGATGTACGACCTGACGAGCGACCCGTTGCTCGAGCTGCTCGGCATCAGCGGGGAATGGGTTCGCACGCAGCGGGTCGGCCTGTTCGACCTCGAACACCACATCTGGTTCCTGAACGAAGTCCACGTGGGCGAGGAGGTGTCGCTGTTCCTGAGCTTCACTGCCCGCAACGAAAAGCGCGTGCAGGGGCACGTGTTCCTGCTCAACGTCACGCGCGAGCGTCTTGCCAGCGTCGTCGAGTTCGTCTCCGCCGCCGCCGATCTCGACGCACGGCGAACCGTGCCGCTGCCAGCGGTCATCGCGACCCGCATCGACGAATTGATGGCGCGCCAGCGTGCCCTCGACTGGACCGCGCCGCTGAGCGGCGCCATCGCCATCTGAATTTTCCGGAGAACTGCATCCCATGCTCGACGACCTGATCCGTCTCGCCCTCGCCGATGCCGCGCTGGTCTTCGGCTCGTTCATCCTGCTGTGGGCCGTCAGCCTGGGCGTGCGCGATTCGAGCCTCGTCGACATCTGGTTCGCCCCGTGCATCGGCGCGGCCGCGGTGCTCGGCGTGTTCGTCGCGGATGGCGCCGAACCGCGCCGCATCCTGATCGCCGTGCTGGCGGTCATCTGGTCGGCACGGCTGGGGGGCTACCTGGCCTGGCGCAACTGGGGCCGCGAAGACCCGCGCTATGCGCGCCTGCGCAAGCACGTGGAGGACCAGGGCGGGAATTTCGCCTGGCACAGCCTGACGCGCATCAATCTCTACCAGGGTGCAATAGTCTTCATCGCCATCGCGCCTTTCCTCGTGGCCCAGACGGCGCCGACGCCGGCAACGCTCGGCCCGCTGGCCTGGCTCGGCACGGCACTGGTGTTGATCGGCGTCGCGTTCGAGGGAACCGCAGATTTTCAGCTGGCCCGCTTCAAGGCGGTGTCCGCCAATGCCGGCAAGGTGCTGGACGCGGGTCTGTGGCGTTACTCACGGCATCCGAATTACTTCGGCGAGACCTGCGTGTGGTGGGGTTACTGGCTCGTGGCCTGCGAACATCCGTGGGGCTGGTTCACGGTGTTCTCGCCCGCGCTCATGACGTGGTCGATCCTCGGCATGATGGGCAAGGAACTGGTCGAGCGGCGCATGCTCAAGAAGCGCCCGGGGTACGAAGACTACGTGCGGCGCACCAGCGGTTTCTTTCCCTGGCCGCCCCGTCGTTGAGTGACCGGGGGTCGCGCCGCGCCGCGAATCTCGACCTCGCGGGCCTCGACCGCGGCACCGCAGCTGCCGCAGACGACTTTGACGCGCAGGCGTTTCCCGCAAGTGCGATGCCGCAGGAGCAGTCCCGGGCCGTGCGGAGAGGGAATCCAGTGCGCGCCCCAGTCGTGCATCGCGATCGTGAACTGCAGCAGGTCCCAGCCCTTGTCCGTCAGGTGGTATTCGTGACGCGGCGGGTGGTCCTGGTAGAGACGCTGTTCGATCACTCCGGCGGCCAGCAGGCGGCGCAGCCGGTCGGCGAGGATGTTGGTCGCGATGCCGAGCGCGGCATTGATGTCGTCGTAGCGGTGCAGTCCGAAAAACAGCGCGCCCACGAGCAGCGCAGTCCAGCGGTCACCGACGGTATCGACGCTGTGAAACATCGTCGTGTCGACGCCATCGCCGTTGGAGGAGGCCGCGCTTTCGCGCCGACGCGTGGACGTTGGCGGAGCCGGGTAGCTGTGCGCACCCGGACCCGGCTTGAACACCATGTCGCGCCAGCCGATGCCGGTTTCGCAATGGGCGCAGACCAGGCTCGGGTGCAGGGACTTGCCACAGGTCGTGTGGATCAGCCTGGGCGGCAAGCCGAACTCGCCACCCCAGCGGTTCTCCCACGTCCACATGCAGAGCGCGACCGGGTAAAAGGCCAGCCCCTTCTCGGTCAGGCGATATTCGAGTCGGCTCGGTGCGCTGCCGTACGGGCTGCGGTAGAAGAGGCCCGCGTCCACCATCGCGTTGAGGCGAGCCGTGAGCGTGCCGCGCGAAGCACCGGTGCGACGGCGCAGGTCCTCGAAGCGACGGACACCGATGAAGGCGTCGCGCATGAGCAGGAAAGACCAGCGATCGCCGACGACCTGCAGCGCACGCGCGACTTCGCCGCTGTGCAGCAGCACGCGGATCGTCTCGATGTCACGGGCGCGCGACGTACGCCGCGCGGCCTTGCTGGTCGCCATCACTTGATTTCGTCAGTCTAAAACCGCAAGTCTACCATCCGGCCGTGGCGAATCCGTTCGCGGCCGCCCATGCCGAGGGGGAACCATGAATTACCAGCAGCTCAAGAAAATCGTCGGCTTCTACAGCCGGTTCACGGCCAGTTTCACCCAGGTCGGATACCGCTGGCGCCGCCTGTCGTGGGGCGAGTTCACCCCGGACTACCGGGGTCAGCACTGGCTGGTCACCGGCGGCTCGGGCGGCATCGGCCGGCACATCGTGCTGGAGGCCGCGCGCGCCGGGGCGACCGTCACGGCCGTCGCGCGCAGCGAGTCGAAGCTCGGGACGTTGCGCGACGACGCGCGCCGGGCCGGCATCCAGGGCGTCGAAGCTGAATGCTGCGACTTCTCGCTGCAGTCCGACACCGAGCGCCTGCTGCTGCGGCTCGCGGTGGCGGGCCGCAAGGTCGACGTCCTCGTGAACAATGTCGGAGTGCTGCTCGACGATCTCGCAGTGACGTCCGAGGGCCGCGAAAGCTCGTTCGTCTCGAACCTGCTGAGCCATTACCAGCTGACCGAAGGGCTCATTCGCAACGGCTTGCTGGCAGGCCCGAAGGCCACGGTGATCAACATGACGTCGGGCGGCGGCTACAACATGCCGCTGACGGTCGCGATGCTGAACGTCACCGATCCCGCGAAGTACAACGGCGTGTTCGCGTACGGCTTCCACAAGCGCGCGCAGATGGTGCTGAACCAGTACTGGCGCGACAAGTACGGGTCACGCGGCATTGCGTTCTACGTGATGCACCCCGGCTGGGCGGACACGGACGGTGTGAAGCGATCGCTGCCGAGATTTCGCAAGATCCTGCGGCCGATCCTGCGCGATGAAGCGTCGGGTGCCGACACGGCGCTCTGGCTGGCCGGGACTCGTCCGCCGCAGCCCGAGCACGAACTCGTGTGGTTCGATCGTGCGATCCGTCCCGCGCACGTCTACGAGCGGACGCGCACGACCAGGGACACCCCACAATCGCTCGTGGCGTATCTCGAGTCCGAACTCGCGCGTCAGCCGACCGCGCGCGCCTGAGGCCAGAGCTGCTCGCCGGGGAACCACGACGCGTGGAACCCGGCAGCGACCCGGCCGGGGAGCCGCACGCGGGCGAGAGGCCCCGCCGTGATCCGCTTGGCGTCGAAGATCCATGCCTCCGAACGATAATCGTGGATGTTCGTGGCCAGCGTGATGGCGTAGCCGCTGTCCTCGTCGCCGCCGCGCGTGCTCGGCGCGAACGGTGCCTCGCTCGGGAACCAGCCGGCGGGATAGTTGTAGGTTTCGCTCGTGCCCTGGTCGTGGTCGTACTTCACCAGTCCTTCGAACGCGAGCGTCTGCAGGTCGGTCGGGATCAGCTGGTGATACGAGTAGCGCGTGTGGACGCCGTATTTCTCGGCGTCTGGCAGGCAGAACTCGGTGTTGAGATCCGAGAGCTGCTGTTCGCTCTTTTCGCCCGTCTTGAGGTTCATGCGCCAGCGACGCAAGTGGCCCTTGAAGCGCAGGTAGGCGAGCATCGACGCGAGGGGGCCTTCCTGCGGGTTGCGGCGGATGGTGGGGTCGGGCTGGAAGCAGCCGTCCATCGTGATCCAGTCCCCGTCCTCCCAGGCGTTGACCATGTGCAGCACGTAGCCCGGCTCGAATTCGAACCAGCGCACCTGCTCCTGCGTGCCGTAACGCGGGATCACGCCGAAACGCGTCGGCAGGTCGCGCCTGAACTGCACGACGCGGTGACCCGTGCGCTTCAGCACGTCGAGGTCGTGGAACAGCGGGAAGTCGTGCAGGATCGTGTAGTTCGGCGTGATCGTCGTGTCGTGCGGCAGGCGCGGACCGGGCAGGTCGATGCGGGCACGGTGGCTGACCTTGCCGTCGGCCGAGATCACGTAGTACGTGAGCCAGGGCTGGAAGTCGGCATAGCCGTAGTTGATGAACTCGCCGGTGCGCGGATCGGTCTTGCCGTGCGCGTTCATCGGCGTGTCGAGGCCGCCCGCGAAATCCTGCTCGCCTTCGGTCTCGAGCGTCAGCGGGTCGAGGGCGTAGACGCGGCCGGCGTTGTACCAGGCCGAGAGAATCCTGCCATTGTGGAAGTTCAGCGTCGTGTTCGACGTGTCCTTGCAGTAGTCGGGATTCATCGACTCGATTTCGTGCCCGGCGACGCCGGAAAGGTCGTAAGGACCCATGATGCCCGACAGTTCGACCTTGCCGCGCTCGATCTCGTCGTGCAGTGCGCGCGTCTGCACCCACTTGCGGATGTAGCTCGCGCGGCCGTCGCGGAAATACACGCCGTGCACCATGCCGTCGCCGTCGAACCAGTGGTAGTCGCCGCGCGGCTTGAACACCGGGTTCGGGCCGTTGCGCATGTACGCGCCGTAGAGGTCCGCGGGGATCTCGCCCTCGCTCACCTCGAGGTCGACGGCGGTGATCTCGGACACGACGGGCGTGTAAGGACCATGCAGGTAGGGGTTGTCGATGCCGTCGACCCACGTCGGCCGATCCGGCGGATCCTGCGTGGTGATGTCCGTGTACTTGCGCATCGTGCATTTCCTCTGGAAAGTCGCTGTCGACCGGGCCCTGTACCAGAGTACTATAGTGCAAGTCATAGGGGGGGGTGTGAAGTGTCGAATGTCGCCACGGGCAGCCGGGCCGAGCGCCTGCGGGCCCTGACGGGGGGAATGCGGCTGCCGCTGATTGCCGCGCCGATGTTCCTGGTTTCGGGCCCGGGCCTGGTCCTGGCCGCCTGCCGGGCCGGCATCGCGGCCGCGTTTCCGACTCCCAACGCCCGTTCGATCGTCATTCTCGAAGACTGGTTGCAGCAGGTCGTGGCAGGTCATGCCGAGGCGTGCCAGGCAAGACCCGGCAAGGTCGGTCCCTGGGCACTGAACCTCGTCATGCACAGTTCGTACGACCGCCTGGGCCCCGAGCTCGAACTGGTCGACCGCTATCAACCCCCGCTCGTCATCACGGCACTCGGCAGTCCGGTAAGGGCGGTCGAGCACGTCCATGCCTACGGTGGGACGGTGTTCGCCGACGTCAGCAGCCTGGCTTTCGCCGGCAAGGCCGCGGCAGCGGGGGCCGACGGCCTGGTGCTCGTCAGCGCGGGTGCGGGCGGTCACACCGGCAAAGTCTCGCCGTTCGCGTTCGTCCAGGCCGTGCGCGAGTTCTACGACGGCATCATCGTCCTCGGCGGCAGCATCGGTCACGGTGGCGCCGTGCGTGCCGCTGAACTGCTCGGCGCGGACCTCGCCTACGCAGGCACGCCTTTCATCTGTGCGGAGGAGAGTCTTGCTGCGCAGGAATACCGCGACATGGTCGTGCGCGCATCGTTCGAAGACCTCGTGATGACCAGGACGTTCACCGGGGCGGACGCCTGGTACCTGCGCGAGAGCATCGTCGCGGCTGGACTGGATCCGAACGCACTGGTCGGCAAGGACAAGATGGATTGGACGAATTCCGAAGGCCAGCTCAAGGCCTGGAAGAACATCTGGTCGGCGGGGCAGGGCGTCGACCACATCCGCGCCGTCGAACCGACCGCGGCGATCGTCGACCGTTACGCTGTTGAATACGCCGAGGCTCTGCGCAAGCCTGCGTTCGGCCGAGGTCCGTGATGAATGACTTCGAGCGCAAACGGCTGGTGGGCAGCTGGCAACTGCAGCGCTGGTTCATCACTTACGAGGACGGTTCCGTCACCGAGCCGCTGGGTCCCGGCGCAATCGGGCTGCTGGTGTACACGCCGGACGGCTGGATGAGCGCTGCGATGATGGCTGCGGGCCGAGCGCGCCTGTCGCGCGGCAACCCGCGCGCGGCACCCGAGGGCGAGCGGGCGGCGGCCTTCGACACGTTCTTTGGCTATTGCTGCCGCTGGCGCATCGTCGGCCAGGCGGTGGAGCATCACGTCACGATCTCGCACAATCCGGCGCTGGTCGGCACGGTGCAGACACGCAGGATCCAGATGAGCGGCCGGACGTTGACGCTGTCGGCCGAGGAAATCGTGCCCGGCGGAGTGCGAGTGCACCGCCTGCGGTGGCGTCCGGCGCAGGCTCGGGACTCCACGCGCGGTGCTTTGCGCAGCCGACCCGCAGGCACGGCAAGCAGGAAGACCGGCAGGAAGTCCGCTGGCAGCAAGCGGGCGGCGAGGAAATCGACATGAGCGGAGTTGCGCTCGATCTGTACGAGAAGCACGAAGCCGCGCTCCGCGCCGCGGGGCTGGCCTGTCGCGAACGCAGCTACTTCACGCTGTTTCCGGAAACACCGGATCGGCATCATGGTGGCGCAGCGGCTGCCGAGGCGGGTATCGCCGCATTCCGTGCACAGCTCGGGCAGACTTTCGAACTCGATCAGCCCGGTACCGTGGGCCGCATCAGCGGAGAGGTTTCCCCGTACACGCTCGAGCCGCTGGGCATCGACTACCCACGCGCCGACATCGACGGACTGTTTTCAGCCGCGCGTTCGGCGATGCCGGCCTGGGCGGCCGCGACGGCACAGGCGCGGCTCGGCGTCTGCATGGAGATTGTCGAGCGGTTGTACGAGAACGTGTTCGTCACGGCGCAAGCCGTGATGCACACGGCGGGCCAGAGCGGCCCGATGAGCTACGCCGGCAGCGGCACGAATGCGCTCGACCGCGGCGTCGAGGCGCTCGCGTATGCGCAGGCTGCGATGTCGGACGTGCCCACCGAGGCGTTGTGGGAACGACGGTTCGGATCGACGACGATCCGGCTGCGCAAGCGTTATCAGCTGGTCCCGCGCGGTGTCGCGGTGTGCTTTGCCTGCGCCACGTTCCCCACCTGGAATGCTTACCCGGCCATGCTCGCGAGCCTCGCGACGGGCAACCCCGTGATCGTGAAGCCGCACCCGACAGCGATCCTGCCGATGGCGCTGGCTGTGCGCACATTCCGCGAAGTGATCGCCAGCGCCGGATTCCAGCCCGACCTCGTCACGCTCTGTCTCGACACGGTCGCGGCGCCGGTCGGCAAGGCGCTGGTCAAGCATCCGCAGGCCGCGATCATCGATTTCACGGGCAGTGCGCGCTTTGGTTCATGGGTCGAGGCGAATGCCCACCCCGCACTCTGCTATTCGGAAACGTCGGGCGTGAACACGGTCGTCGTGGAATCGGTGGACCAGCTCGAACCCGTGCTCAAGAGTCTCGCCACGACGATGAGCCTGTTCTCGGCGCAGATGTGCACCTCGCCGCAGAATATCTACGTGCCCCGCGACGGCATTCGTCACGCCGGCGGCCGCATCGGTGCGGATGAGTTCGGTTCGGCTCTGGCGCAGGCGATCGCGTCGATCGCAGCCGATCCGAAGCGCGCGGCGCCGATCATGGCGGCGATCCAGTCTGCATCCACGCCCGCGCTCATTGACCAGGTGGCCGAGGAGGGGTCGCGTCGCGGCCGGGTTCTGCTGGGCTCGTCCCCTTACGCGCACCCGGAATTTGCGCGCGCCCGCACGCGCACACCCCTGCTGGTCGGACTCGATGCGGGCGCCAGGGACCTGTACGGTGAAGAGCGCTTCGGGCCGATCGGCTTCGTGATCGCCACCGACGACCGCGACGCCGCGCTCGCGGAAGCAGCCGCAGACGCGCGCGCCGGAGGGGGAATCACCGCGTTCCTGTATTCCACGGACGAGCAGTACATCGAGCGAGCCATCGCAGCGTATTCGGCGGCGGGCGCGCAGCTCACGTGCAACCTCACCGGGCCGATGCCGCTCAATTTCGCTGCCGCCTACAGCGATTACCACGTGACTGGACTCAACCCGGCGGGCAACGCCACGCTGACGGACCTTGCGTTCGTGGCGGCGCGGTTCCGCATCACGCAATCGCGGGCGCCGGCGACCTGAGGAAACCGCGGCGCGGCAGCTCGCACCGCAACCCAAGGGGGTTCCCTATACTGGTCGCCATGGCGGAATCCGAGGCGCTGATATACATCGAGTCGGACAGCAAGCTGGGTCTGCAGGCGCAGATCAGGCAGAAGCTGGTCGAGTCGATTCACCTGGGCATTTTCAAGCCCGGCACACGCTTGCCGTCGTCGCGCAAGCTGGCGGAGCAACTCGGCGTCGCGCGCAACACGGTCGTGATTGCGTGCCAGCAACTCGTCGCGGAAGGTCTGCTCACGAGCCGGTCGCGCAGCGGGCTCTACGTTGCCCGTCGTCTCTCGGCGCCGGCTTATTCGCCGCACGCGCCGGGCGAGCGGGTATCCATCACGGGGCCCTGGCAGCAGTGGCTGAAGTCGCGCGCCAACCCGGACATCGCGCGGATCGCGCCAGCCGACGCTCGCGACTATCCCTTCTGCTTTCTCGACGGCCAGTTCGATACGTCGCTGTTCCCGGTGGCCGAATGGCGCGAAGCCGGCCGCTATGCGCTCGGTAGCGGCGACATCGGCGTCTGGTCGGCGGCGACGGGTGGGCTCGACGATCCGATGCTGATCGAGGAACTGCGCACCAAGATCCTGCCGCGGCGGGGTATCAACGCGCGGGCCGAGGAGATCCTGATTACCGTCGGCGCGCAGCAGTCGCTGTACCTGCTGGCCGAACTGCTGGTCGATGCGAATGTCTCGGTCGCGATGGAAGAACCCGGTTACCCGGAGATGCGCCACCTGATGCAGCGACGCGGCGCGCCAATCGTGCACCAGCCGATCGACGGGGAAGGCATGCTCGTTGACGCCGCGCTCGACAGCTGTCGCATCGTCTACGTGACTCCCAGTCACCAGGCGGCGACGGGCGTCACGATGTCGCTCGAGCGCCGGCGTGCCCTGCTGGAGAAGGCCGCGCAGCTCGACATGCTCGTCGTCGAGGATGACTTCGACTGCGAGAGCAACTACAAGGGCTATCCTCACCCGGCGCTGCGCGGCATGGACCGCGAGAACCGCGTCATCTACGTGTCGTGCCTGTCGAAGGTCCTTGCGCCGGGCCTGAGCCTGGGTTTCATGGTGGCTGCACCCGAATTGATCGCCGAGGCGCGCAAGCTGCGCCGGTTGATGGTGGGGCAGCCGCCGCGCAACAACCAGCGCGCGATGGCGCACTTCATCCGCCTCGGTCATTACGATGCGCTGACAGCGAGCCTGCATCGAACGTTCGGGCAGCGCTGGGACGCGCTGCGCCAGGCCCTCAACTTCTACCTGCCGCCCTGGGTCGCACTTGCGCCGAGCAAGGGCGGAACCGTGCTCTGGGTGCAGGGATCCGACGACCTCGATGTCTCGCGCCTGGTGGACGAGGCGGCACGGCGCGGCGTGCTGGTCGAGCCCGTCGATCATTTCTATGCGCTGTCGCGGCGGCCGCTCAACTGCTTCCGCATGGGTGTCTCGGGCATCCCGGTGCATCGCATCCGTGAAGGCGTGGCGCGGCTGGCCGCCGTCGTCCGCGAGTTCACGTCCGGCGCCACCGAGCATCTCGACCATTGCGTCGGCCGGCGACTGCAGCAGTGCGACTTGCACAAGAGCCTGGCGGGCGCCGTGATGCGAACCCAGCGTGTCTACGGCGAGCCGGTCGAGATTCACCTGCATGCGGACGGGTCGATGACGGGACGCGCCGGATTCGCCGGAGAAGACCGCGATTACGGCCGCTGGTGGCTGGACGGCGACCGCTACGTGCGCCAGTGGCAGCGCTGGTCCTACGCCGAACCCGCTTCGTATGCGGTCGTACTCGACGGCGGACGGATCAAGTTCTATCTCGAGTCGGGTTTCATCGAGGACACGCTCGCGTTCGAGGCGGCGACCGACTGATCGGGGGGCGGAGAACCCGTCTGGCTCCATCGGTTCAGCCCAACTGGCACTATGTGCGCTTTGCGGTTTGGCCTAGCCTCCCTGAGCCGCGTCCAGCGACGCGGAAGGGGTAGGCACGATGACGCACTTTGCGGTAGCCGGACTGCAGCTCGAACTCACGGCACAGGACAACCTGGCGATCGTCCGCGCCGAGATGGAGCGCCTGAAGCGCCGCTTTCCCTGGGTCGACATGGTCGTGCTGGGCGAACTGTCGTTGCGCGGACCCCAGACCTCCAATGCTGAGCCGCTGCCAGGGCCGCTGGAGCAGTCGCTCTGCCAGATTGCGCGCGACCTGAAGTTCTGGTTCGTCCCGGGCTCGATCCACGAGCGCATCGGCGAGCGCATCTACAACACGGCGCCTGTGATCGATCCCGGCGGCCACGTCGTCGCGCGTTACCGCAAGATGTTTCCGTTCCTGCCCTACGAGCAGGGCATCACGCCCGGAACGGAATTCGTCGTGTTTGACGTGCCGAAGGTCGGACGTTTCGGCGTCTCGATCTGTTACGACATGTGGTTCCCGGAGACGACGCGAACCCTCGCCTGGATGGGCGCGGAAGTGGTGATTCATCCGACCATGACCAACACCATCGATCGCGACCTGGAGCTTGCGATCGCGCGCACCAACGCCGCGGTCAACCAGTGCTGGTTCGTTGACGTGAACTGCGCGGGCAGGCTCGGCAACGGTCGCTCGCTCGTCGTTGCACCCGACGGCAACGTCGTGCACCAGGCCGGCACCGGCTACGAAATCCTGCCCATCGAAATGGACCTCGGGCTGGTGCGACGCAGCCGTCGTCGCGGCCTGCTCGGCCTGGGCCAGCCGATGAAGAGCTTCCGCGACAGCGACATCGTCTTTCCGCAGTACCAACCCGGCCAGGCGGCGTCGGAGACCCTGCGACGGCTGGGCGCCATGGCAGTGCCCGGTCCAGCGTCGACGGACGAGGAGCAGTGCTGAGCCATCTGGACCAATCGGTCGTCGGCATCTGGTCCTATCGGTGCACCGGCGGCTCGTCTATTTTCAGACCAACACGGCGATCAAGCCGGACAGTTCCGCAATGACAGGGGTGACGTCATGAGCAACGAGATTCAGTCGAACGGCAACGTGCTGGCGATCGAGGTGCGGCGGTGCCTGCATCGCGCACGGCCGGGCCGGAGTTTCATCGCGATGACGGTGGCTGCCGCAGGCCTGCAATGCGCAGTGCCAGCCGCCATTGCGCAGACGAAACCTGCGCTCGAAGAGATCGTTGTCACAGCGACCCGCCGCGACCAGACGGTGCAGGAAATTCCGTTCAACATTTCGGCGGTGACGGGCGAAACGCTCGAGCGGGCCAACATCAACGACTCCATCGAGGCGTTGCGGACGATGGCGGGCGTGACGGTGCAGGATCGTGGCTTTCGCAATTCCGGCGTCACCAACGGCATCGTCATCCGCGGCATTAACGTCGACTCCGGCACCAACGGCGATGTACCGC
>JBAVJR010000338.1:0-10881 GCA_049687855.1 Steroidobacteraceae bacterium
CTGATTGTTGATGTACATCGCGCAAACACCGCGGTGCTCAGCTCGACAGTCGAATTGGAGTTTGGGTCGCGCACCTGCCCCGGCTGGGGATGGTCCGACGCGCGATGGCCCGCTTCCACGCAGGTTACTTGCGCCGTGCGAGGTTCTCGGGCGTGCCCGAGAACCCGCTCAGGCGCCGCGTGTCGAGCGTTCGATCCGGTGTGTGTTGCCGGGAGCGTGTCTGCCTTTCCGCTCCTGGCAACACACACCGGATCGGGCGCCGACGACCGACCGCCTCGATCGAGTCTCCCGGTAATTCCGGACGCGGTGCAACGGCGCTAGGCAGCCGCCGGTGGAAACACTGCGTTGGCGTCGAACACGGGACCATCGACGCAGACACGTTTCATTGCGAGCGATCCATCGGGCTGGACGACCGGCACCGCGCAACCCGCGCACCCGCCGACCGCGCACGCCATGAATTCCTCGAGCGAGACCTGACACGGCACACCGAACTTGCGCGCCACGCGCGCGGTGGCCTGCAGCATCGGGGTCGGGCCGCAGGCGAACATTTCGACTTCGCCGAGCGCCTGCGCATCGAGTGACGCAAGCCACTGCGCGGCGAGGTCGGTCACGTAGCCGTGGAAGCAGCCCGGGAAGTCGCCGAAGCTGGCGAGCCGGCTGGCCATGCCCCAGTCGTCGAGCAGCGGCATGCACGCGATCGCCTCGTTCGGCATGCCCGGCACCAGGATCTGCGACGGCCGTGCGCGGAATGGAAATTCGATCTCGGAGCCCATCAGCACGAGCGGCTGCCAGGACGCCTCGTCACGGCGAGTTCGCAGCGACTCCGCCAGGAACACCATGGGCGGGATGCCGACGCCGCCTCCCACGAGCAGGGTCCGCGGTCGCTCGGGATGCGCGATGAAACCGTGGCCGATCGGGCCCAGCACGCTCAGGGTCGCGCCGACGGGCTGCTGCGAGAGCGCCGCGAGTCCGGGACCCACGATCTTGTAGAGGATCTCGATCCAGCCCGCCTGCGCATCGACGCGCATCAGCGACAGCGGCCGGCGCATAGGGAGGTGCGGGTCGCACGTCAGGTGCGCGAAGCTGCCGGGCACCGCGGCAGCCGCGCATTTCGGCGCGTGGACGCGGATGACGAACTGCCGGCCCGGGTATTCCTGCTGCGACAGCAGCTTGCCATCCTCGACGAAGATCGAGTCGCGGTGCGTGCGCTGTTCCGGTGGCACGCCGCGGCTGCGGCCTGGGGCGTCGACCGTGCAGGTGGGAGAGGGGCTCATGCGGCTCAAACGTCGCGCCGGCCGGCCTGCACGTTGCGGACCTGCACGTTGCGCACGATCGTGGCGAGCACGGCCATGCGCACGGCGACGCCGTTGCGAACCTGCTGCTGTATGGCCGACTGTGGGCCGTCGGCAATCACGTTCGTGATCTCGACGCCGCGGTTCATCGGGCCGGGATGCAGGACGATGGCGCCCTTGTTTGCGAGCAGGATGCTGCGCTCGGTGATGCCCCATTCCTTGAGGAACGCGTCGACGTCGGGAATCTGCGACTGGTCCATGCGCTCTTTCTGGATGCGCAGGGCCATGATGACGTCCGCGCCGCGGATGCCGTCCGCGAGCGAGTCGCACCGCTTCGCACCGGGGAACTCATCCGGCTCGGGCGCGAGGCTCGCGGGCGAGACGAAGCGCAGTTCGCCGACGCCGAGCGTCTGCAGGGCGGTGGCCGTCGAGCGCGCGACGCGGGAATGCCGGACGTCACCCACGATCGCGACGCACAGGTTCTGCACGTTGCCCTGGCGCTGGCGGATGGTCAGCACGTCGAGCAGGCCCTGCGTCGGGTGCGAAACGTGCGCCTCGCCGGCGTTCAACACGCTTACGTGCGGCTGGACGTGGGCGCTCACGAAGGCCGGCAGCCCGGGCTCCGAATCGCGCATCACGAAGACGTCGACCATCATCGCCTGCAGCGTATAGATCGTGTCGAGCACGGTCTCGCCCTTCACGCGCGACGACGAGTGCAGGTCGAGGTTGACCACGTCCGCGCCAAGGCGGGTCGCTGCAAGTTCGAACGAGACGCGGGTGCGGGTGCTCGGTTCGAAGAAGAGGTTGGCCACCGTACGGCCGAGCAGGGCGCCGTCGCGGGCGGGCAGGTCGCCCGGTTCGCGCACGTAGAACTGCGCCAGGTCGAGCAGGTGCACGATCTCGTCGCGCGACAGCCCTTCGAGCGTGAGCAGGTGACGCAGGCGGCCGGCGGGGTCGCGCTGCAGGTCTCGGCCGGTGTCGGTCTTCAAGGCGTGCCCATCCAGGTCAGCAGGATCAGCCGCGCCGCGTTCGCATCGATGTCCTCGGGACGGATGCGCCGCGCGCGCGCGCCGGAGCGGCGCTCGTCGCGCAACTCGTCGTAAGCGGCATTGGACGTCAGGCGCTCGTCCACGAAGGCGACCGGCAGGCCCGAGCGCCGCGCGAGCGTCTCGCCGAAAGCGCGGCAGGCTGCCGTCGTGGTCGTGTCCGAGCCGTCCATATTATAGGGGACTCCGACCAGCAGTCGGTCAGGTCCCCATCGGGCAATGCACGTGTCGACGGCGGCCCAGTCAGGCGCTCCATCGCGCGCCGGCAGCACGCCTGCCGCGCTTGCGGACCTGGTCAGGGTCTGGCCCACGGCCAACCCGATCCGGCGGGTGCCGAAATCGAATGCGAGCACGACTTCGCCCGCAGCCGGGCGCGTGCCGATGGCCGGGGGAGGCAGCGAGTCGTCTTGCGGGGGAATCAGGCGTGGCCCGCGTCGCTGCTCAGGGCAACGAGATCGACGCCGAGCAACCGGGCCGCCGCGCTCCAGCGCTCTTCGACCGGGGTCGAGAACAGCACGCGTTCGTCGGCCTCCACGGTGAGCCAGGCATTGCGGGCCATTTCGTCTTCGAGCTGGCCGGCTTCCCAGCCCGCATAACCCAGCGCAATCACGGCACTTGCGGGCCCTTCACCCACCGCCATGGCGTCGAGGATGTCGCGCGAGGTCGTCAGGTGCATGCGCTCGGAGAACGGCAGCGAGGATTCATAGGGCCCGGCCGGCGAGTGCAGCACGAACCCGCGTTCCGTCTGCACCGGGCCACCCCGCAGCACGGGCTGCTCGCTCACCCGCGACCGCGAGGAGTCGAGGCCGAGCTGGTCGAACACCTCCCCCAGCGTCATCGGCAGCGTGCGATTGATGACGATGCCCAGCGCACCGCGTTCGCTGTGCTCACACACCAGTGTGACGGTCTGCGCGAAGTTCGGATCGTCCAGGGCGGGCATGGCGATCAGGAACTGGTTGGTGAGGTAGGAGGCCACGGCGCGACAGTATCGCGCTACGGGCCCGAGGAGAAGACCGCGCCATCGCCCCCAAGGCGTCCGTTGATGAACTGCCATTCGTAGGCAAAGCGGAGCACGGGGAAGCGCTCGCGCAGCGCACTCGGGAAAGGTTCGAATGGAGCCGCGAGTCGCACGATTCCGACCGCCGCGTTGTCGAGTTCCGGGTGCCCGCTGGTCCGGCGCACGATCACGGTCTCGAGCGTGCCGTTGGCGCGGATGGCGACCTCGACGACGGGATTACCGGACAATTGCCGGCGCCGGGCCTCGTTCGGAAAGTTGATCGTGCCCACGCGCTCGATCCGGCGCTTCCACCCGTCCAGGTACGCTGCGATCGCGGATTCGCGCGTGTCGGCCAGCAGCTTGCCGTCGAGCGAGGGTTGGCCGCGCAGGTACAGTTCGCGGTCGGCCACCGCAGCATTGAGGCCCACCGTCGGCACCGCCGGTGTGGGGATGGCGAAAAACACCGGGGCTTCGTCCCGCGGTTCGGAACCCGTCGCCAGCCGCTCGGCTTCGAGCGCGCGGCGGGCCAGCACCGACACGGCCCCTTCCGGTTCGGCGCGACGCCTGTCCTGCTCCAGGTCGGCCGTGGCGGCATCGGGAAGCGCCTGCTGCTCGTCGCGCGCCTCCGGCAGGGATGCGCGCCTCGCCTCCGTGTCGGTGCCGCGGCCCCGTTGCGTGCGCTGCGCGATGTAGGCCGCGTCCCGGTTCTCCTGCGGGTCGTCGGGACCAGGCGGGATCAGCAGGACTTCCAGCGTGGGCAGTGCGTTGTCGGCCATCGGCGGGGCGCTGAAGCGCACCCCGAGGATCACCAGCCCATGGATCAGTGCCGCGACGAAGATCGCCGTGGCCAGGCGGTCCCCGGTGGGATCACGGCGCCTGCGGAGGGTGACCGGCGTGGTCAATGCGGCCCTCCTCGTGCCTCGACCCGGCGCGCGATCGCAGCCAGCAGTGACCCCGCGATGTCGGTGCCGAACTGCTTGTCGATCTCGCGCACGCCCGTCGGGCTGGTCACGTTGATCTCGGTGACGAAGCCGCCGATCACGTCGAGCCCCACGAACAGCATGCCCCGGTCGCGCAGCGCTGGTCCGATCTCGGCGGCGAGCCAGCGGTCACGATCGTTGAGCGGGCGGCCGACGCCCTTGGCGCCAGCGGCCAGGTTGCCGCGGTTGTCCGCGTCGGTTGGAATGCGCGCAAGCGCATAGGGCACGGGTTCGCCGTCCACCAGGATCACCCTCGAGTCGCCGGTCGTCACGATGTCGGGGATGTAGCGTTGCACGATTGCGTACCGCGTGCCGTACTCGGTGAGCGTTTCGAAGATCACGTTCGCATTCTTGTCCCCGGCGTCGACCACGAAGATCGAACGGCCGCCCATGCCGTAGAGGGGCTTGCAGACCGCCCGGCCGTGTTCCTTGAGGAACGCGTGCATGTCTGCCATGTCGCGCGTGATCAGGGTGGGTGCGCAGCACTGCGGAAACCAGGCCGTGTAGACCTTTTCGTTCATGTCGCGCAGGCCCTGCGGCCGGTTGACCACCAGCGCGCCCTGCGCCTCGGCCCGCTCGAGGATGTAGGTCGAATAGATGTATTCGGTGTCGAACGGCGGATCCTTGCGCATCAGGATGGCGTCGAAGTCGCCGAGCCGGGTCACCACGGCCTGGCCGCGCTCGAACCAGTCCGTGTCGTGCTCGCGGACCCCGATCGGGTGCGCGCGACCCAGGGCCACACCGTCGCGCAGCCAGATGCCGGACAGTTCCAGGTAATGGAGTTCCCAGCCGCGGCGCTGGGCGGCGAGCAGCATCGCCAGCGTCGTGTCCTTGCGGGGCTTGATGTCCTCGATCGGATCCATGACGACGGCGATGCGCAGGGGTTTCAGGGGCATGCGGTCTCCACGCGGGCGGCTGCCTAGAAGAAAGTGACTGTGATGGCGGTCATGGTATCGAAAGCCGCCAATGGCAGGGGGGTGGCCAATATGTTAAAACGCCCTCGCGAGCGGTGGCCTCGCGCATAGCGTCGCACTCGTACGCACGCCCACTCGACTCCGAGGGTTCGACCGCATGGAAAACACCGCTGCCAGCAACAGCCGGCCAAGGTTGGCCGGCCTCAAGGTGCTGGTCATCGACGACAGCAAGACCATCCGGCGCACGGCCGAAACCCTGCTGGCCCGCGAGGGTTGCGAGGTCTTCACCGCCGTGGACGGCTTCGACGCCCTGTCCAAGGTTGCCGACCATCAGCCGGACATCGTGTTCGTGGACATCATGATGCCGCGCCTGGATGGCTACCAGACCTGTTCGCTGATCAAGCACAACAAGGTTTTCAAGAGCATCCCGGTGATCATGCTGTCGAGCAAGGACGGGCTCTTCGACCGGGCCCGCGGCCGCATCGTGGGTTCCGAGCATTACCTGACCAAGCCCTTCACGCGCGAAGAACTGCTGAGCGCGATCGAGACTCACGTTCATCGCGCCTGAGCGCGGCCCGCGGAGGAACTGATTGTGGCACTCGTACTGATCGTGGACGATTCGCCGACCGACGTTCACGTCATGCAGCAGGCGCTCGAGCAGCACGGCTTCACGACGGCAGCCGCGGCCGACGGTGGCGAAGGGCTGCGCATGGCGCGCGAGCTGCACCCGGACCTGATCCTGATGGACATCGTCATGCCCGGCGTGAATGGCTTCCAGGCCACGCGCGAGCTGGCCAACGATCCGGCCACGCGCACGATCCCGGTCATCATGGTCACCTCGAAGGCGCAGGAGTCCGATCGTGTCTGGGGCCTGCGCCAGGGAGCCGTCGACTACCTCGTGAAACCCGTTGCCACGGATCAGCTGGTGCGCAAGGCGCAGGCGGCCCTTGCCCCCTGACATGCAGCCCGAAGTCACGCCCCTCCGTTCGCTGCGCGAGCGCCCCTTCGAACTGCTGCGGGAGATCGACCGCCGCGCCCGTGCGGCCGTGCAGGGGCAGCCCGAGTCGGTCGCTGCAGGCGCAGAATGGGTCGGCGTCGCGTTTCGCCTCGGTGGCGAAGCGTTCCTGCTCGCAAGAGAAGAGACGCGCGAGGTGCTGGCATACCCGGCCTCCGTCACCCGCGTGCCCGGCGCCAGGCTGTGGATTCGGGGGCTGTCGAACGTTCGCGGGCAGCTGCTGCCGGTCATCGACCTGCGCGCGTTCCTCGGCGCCGGCGCAACCTCGATCACGCGTTCGAGCCGCGTGCTGCTCGCCAACCACCGCGAAATTCCCGCCGGCCTCGTCGTCGACGAAGTGATGGGATTCCGCCGCTTCTACGAGAGCGAATTCTCGGCCGACCTGCCGCCGACCCTGCTGCGCTGCGAGCGCTACCTCGCCGGCGCGTTCCGTCGCGGGACCGAGGTCTGGCCGGTGTTCAGCGTGCGGGCGCTGCTCGAGAGCCCACAGTTCATGCAGGCCGCGGCTTCCTGAGCCGCCGGCCCGAGCCGACCAGAATGGTGACGACATGACCAATCGAATCGACGCCGCCCGACTGCAGCCCATGCTGCTCGGCATGGCGTTCGTCGCGGCGCTGCTGGCCGCGGTGGCCCTGCTGCTGTCCGGCCGCGCGATGCAGCAGCAGGCGCAGCTGCGGGAGCACATGTCCTCCCTTGCTGCGCTCGCGCAGAACATTCCATTGCAGGCGGGCGCCGCCGTGCGTGGTTCCGCCCCGGCGTTCGATGCGCTGGCGGCGTCGCGTACCCGGCTCGAGCGCGTGATCGACGAGATCGATGCCGGCAAGTCCGCAGTCGGCATGCTGACGTCACCGAGCGCCCGCATGCTCGGCAGCGAGCGCGGCTGGCCCGCGCTGCTCGAACAGTCGCAGGCCGTCCTGGACGGGCGCGATGCCGCGCTGCAGGCGCAGCAGTCTGCGGCGAGCGTGCGCGAGTCCACGCCAGGCTTGCTGTCCACGGCAGCCGGCGTGCTGAAGGCGATGGGCCCCGGCCGCTCCGATGCCGTGAATCGCAACTTCGAGCGCTTCGAACTGCGCGCGCAGGCGATCGACCAGGACCTCACCGCGCTCGCCGACGGCACGGCTTCGGTCGAGGCGTCTTCGCGCCGCCTCACCGACAGCCTCGAATTCATGGCGCAGGTCACGGCGGGCGTGAACGGCCAGGACAATACCCTCGGCATCGCTCCGGCAGTCGGTGATGCGGCCGGCGCTGCGAAGGCGCTGGCGATTGCGTTTGGCGCCGAAGCCGAGCAGGTCCGGGCGGTGATCGGGCTCGCCGACCAGCTCGAACAGATGCAGGCGGCGCGCAACGCCCTGACCGAAACCGGCGCGGGCCTGAGCAGCGGTCTCGCCAGTCTCGACCCGAAGGGCGCCATGGGGTACGGGCGTCTGTTCGCCAGCCCATGGCTGCCGCTGCTGTTCATCGCGCTCGCCCTGCTGGCGCTCGGCGCTGCCTTCTGGCTGCAGCGCGAACTCGCGGCCCTGCGTGACGCAGCGGAATTCCAGACCCGCCAGAACGAGCGCAACCAGCAGGCGATCCTGCGCCTGCTAGATGAGTTGTCGAGCCTCGCCGATGGCGACCTCACCGTGCAGGCCACGGTCACCGAAGACATCACCGGCGCGATCGCGGACTCGATCAACTACGCGATTGAAGCGTTGCGTGAACTCGTCGTCACGATCAATGATTCGGCCGTCAAGCTCGATGGCGCCACGCGCCAGACGCAGGCGCTCTCCACGCACCTCGCCAAGGCCTCCGCGGCGCAGTCGAAGCAGATCGGCGCCGCTTCGGAGTCGATCGCGGCCATGGCTGCCTCGACCGAAGAAGTGTCCGGCAACGCCGAGCGCTCGTCCGACGTCGCGCGTCACTCGGTGGACGTCGCGCACAAGGGCGGTGACGCCGTGCGCCGCACGATCACCGGCATGAACGCGATCCGCGAGAACATCCAGGAAACGTCGAAGCGCATCAAGCGGCTGGGCGAGAGCTCGCAGGAAATCGGCAACATCGTCGAGCTCATCAACGACATCGCCGAGCAGACCAACATCCTCGCGCTCAACGCATCGATCCAGGCGTCGATGGCGGGCGAGGCTGGTCGCGGCTTTGCGGTCGTGGCCGACGAAGTCCAGCGGCTGGCCGAGCGTGCGGCGACTGCGACCAAGCAGATCGAAGTGCTCGTGCGCACGATCCAGGCGGACACGAACGAGGCCGTCGTGTCGATGGAGCGCACCACGACCGACGTCGTGGGCGGCGCGCTGCTCGCCGAAAACGCCGGGGCCGCGCTCGAGGAGATCGAGCAGGTCTCGAACCAGATCGCGAGCCTGGTGCAGAACATTTCCGCCAGTTCGCGCCAGCAGGCCGGCGTGTCCCAGAGCATCTCGCGCAACATGCAGGTGCTGCGCGAAATCAGCTCGCAGACGGCCGAGAGCACCACGGCCACGTCCGCGTCGATCGGCAAGCTCGCCGAGCTCGCGGCCCAGTTGCGCAAGTCGGTGACCGGTTTCCGGCTGCCCGGCTCGATGATGACGAGCCTGACGGGCGAGTTCCCCGCGCCCAGGCCGGACGAGCCGCCCGCGGCGGCGGAAACCGGCACGGATCGCATCCGTCGCATCGGCAGCCTCGCCGGCTGATCAACCAGGCTGCCCAGCGTGAATCAGAATCCGATGCCGCTCGCCACGGTCGACGAGGCCCACGCCTCGTTGCAGTTGGTCTCGCGCGAAATCGCGTCCGAGCTCAACGACGCGCGCGTGGCGCTGGAGGCGTTTGCCGAGCGTCCCGACGACCGGGGCGCACTGCACCGCTTCGCTGCGCACATCCACCTGGCCCGTGGTGCGCTGCGACTCGCCGAGGTCTACGGTGGCGCGCTGCTGGCCGAGGAAATGGAGTTCGTCGCCCGTTACGTCGACGCGCATTCCGGCGAGGGCAGGGCAGACTCGGACGGTCTCGATGCGCTGATGCGGGCGATGGAGCAGTTGCCGTCGTACGTGGAACGCGTTGCGACCGGCGCGCGCGACCTGCCACTCGTGCTGCTGCCGCTGCTCAACGACCTGCGCGCCGTCCGTGGCGGCGCGCTGCTGTCGGAAGGCACGCTGCTGCTGCTCAACCTGCGCTCGGACGAGCAGCCGAATCCCTCGGCGCCAGTCCTCAGCGACCGCGAAGTGGCGGAGCTCGCCAGGCGGTTGCGTCCGCGCTTCCAGATCGCGTTGCTGGGCTGGATCCGCGGCGAGCAGGTCGCAGAGAACCTCCGGCATCTTGCTGAAATCGCCGAGCAGTTTGAGCGGGCGGCCTCGACGCAACCGCTGTTCCAGCTGTGGTGGGTCGTCGGCGCGCTGCTCGAAGCGCTGCAGGCCGGCGGGGTCGAGCCCAACGTGTCGGTCAAGCGCGTGCTCGGTCACGTCGACCGCGAGCTGAAGCGCCTGCAGGAAGGCGAGCAGCGGTATTCCGCGTCGCCTCCGGTCGACGTGCTCAATAACCTGCTGTACTACATCGCGCAGGGCACGAAAGCCGGCGAGCGCGTGGCGGCGGTGCGGGATTCGTTCCGTCTGCACGACATGGTGGCCGCCGCCGATGCCACCGCGACCGACGCTGCCGAAGCGCTGTCTGCGCCGAGCGTGCGGCTGATGCGTACCGTTGCCGCCGCCATCCGCGAGGACCTGACGCGCGTCAAGGATGTCCTCGACATCTTCGTCCGCAAAGGCGCCACGCACGTGGACGACCTGCAGCCGCAGCTCGAGATGCTGCGCAAGATCTGCGACACGCTCGGCGTGCTCGGACTCGGAGCGCTGCGCGCGCGCGTCGAGGGCGAACTCGATTCGCTGAAGGCGATCGTCGAGCGCCGCATCCCGCCGGACGACACGGCACTGCTCAGCATCGCGGCGGCCCTGATTGCCGTCGAAGACAGTCTCGACGCGCAGCTGGTGCGGTTGATCCTGCCCGAAGCGACGTCCGCGGATTCGTCGGGCGAGCCGACGGACGAGGAATTCCGCCTGGTGCAGGAAGCCGTGCTGCGCGAGTGCATCGTCAACATGGCGCGGATCAAGGAGGCGGTGACGCATTCCCTGTCGGCGCCCGCCGAGGCGCAGGGTCTCGACCAGGTGCCGCAGCTCGTGCGCGGGATCACTGCCGGACTGCTGATGCTCGGCAAGCAGCGTGCAGTCGACGTGATGGAGCGAGTCGGTCGCGCGCTCGGCACGATCGTGCGTCCCGACGAGCAGTCGCTGAGTCCGCCCCGCCTCGAGCGGCTGGCCGATGCAGTGGTCGCCGTCGAGTACTACATGGAGACGCTGCAGGCCGGCCGTGCCGACCAGTGGCAGATGCTCGACGCTGCCGAAGCGCGTCTCGCCGAGCTCGAGCCTGCGCTTGCGCGCGTGATCCCGTTCCGCGAGACGAGACCCGTGGACGAGCAGGTTGCCGCGCCTGCCGCAGTGACCGCAGCGCCTGCGCCTGCAGCGGTGGCCGCGCCGTCATTGCCGTCGACGGTCGTGATCACGAGCGCCGACCCGGAATTCCTGCAGTTGTTCGTCGAGGAAGCGCGCGAGAACGCGGCGCGCCTCGCCGCGCTGTACCCGCAGTGGGAGCAGAACCCGCAGGACGCCGCAGCCCTGCGC